>CAJYBQ010000534.1 GCA_913064755.1 uncultured Alphaproteobacteria bacterium | reverse complement strand
ACGCTCGGGGGCATTCGTGGCGTGCGGGGACGGTGGCGCGCGGGCAAGATTCCCCGGGCGTATCATGCGCCGCGCGGCAGGCTGGAATTCTGGGTCGACCCGGAAAGCCCCTATGCCAAGGATGTCTTCCAGTCCGGCAAGCGCATCGTGTTCTATTGCGCGGCGGGTTGGCGCTCGGCGCTGGCCACGGAAGCGGCGATGGAACTGGGACTGAAGAACACCTGTCACATCGACGGGGGCTTTGGCGGCTGGAAGAAGGCCGAGTACGAGATCGAGGCAGTGAAGCAGAAATAGGCTCACGGCCTGGATGATCTGCGTTTCCGGGGAGGGAACAGGATGACACAAGCAATCGATCTGTCCGGGCGCGTCGCGCTGGTCACCGGTGCCGGTTCCGGCATCGGCCGCCAGACGGCGGAAACGCTGGCGCTTGCCGGGGCTTCAGTCGCATGCACCGACATCAACCTTGCCGGTGCCGAGGAAACCGTTTCTCGGATCGAGGCGGCGGGCGGACGTGCCATCGCCATCGCCCACGACGTGGTGGAGGAAGACCAGTGGGAAGCGGCGGTGAAGACCACCGTCGAAACGCTGGGCGGCCTGCACATCATGGTCAACAACGCGGGCATCGAACTGGTGAAGCACATCCCCGACATCTCGGTGTCGGACTTCCGCCGGGTGATGGACATCAACGTGCTGGGCGTGTTCCTGGGCATCAAGGCCTGCACGGATGCCATGACCGCCTCCGGTTCCGGGTCGATCATCAACCTGTCATCGGTTGCCGGGCTGATCGGTGCACCGCGACAGGCGGCCTATTGCGCATCCAAGGGTGCGGTGCGGCTGATGACCAAGGCCACGGCGCTGGAACTGGCGGCGGCAGGTCACCCGATCCGGGTCAATTCCGTGCATCCCGGTATCATCGACACCCCGATGCTGGAAGACCTGATGACCGGCGTGCCGGACGAACAGCGCAGCCAGCGCCTGGCACAGATGAAGACCCGCCATCCCATCGGACGGCTGGGGGAGGCGAGCGATATCGCCAATGCGATCCTCTACCTGGCTTCCGACCTGTCGAGTTTCATGACCGGTTCGGAAGTCGTCGTCGATGGCGGCATGACGGCGAACTGACTGACGGGACGAAATCCGGGGGACGGTCTCGCGTCCCCCGGCCTGTCACGTCGGGCAGACAGACCCCTACGTTGAGCCAGCCTGAACCTCGTGGCGTTCCGCACGGGCCGAGGGCCGATCAGCCCCCGGCGCAGTCTCAGGCCGCGCCTGCCTTTTCCTTTTCCCCTTGCTGCACGTCGAAGATCGAGACGTAGCCCTTCGACCAGTCGGGCGGCATCAGGCAGGGGCGGGGGTCGAAACGGGCCCACTTGGCCCTTTCGCCGCGCACGATGGTGTTCGACAGCGGCAGGTTGGCGACGATGCTCGGCTCCAGCGTCAGGGCATCGGCGGCGGAATAGGTGTGCAGCAGCAGCGGCCGCACGCGGCTGGAGCGGTTGGGTTCGGAGCCATGCACCATCCGGCAGTTGTGCACCGTCACCGACCCGCGCGGCCCCTTCAGCCAGGCCACGTTGTCCAGCGGCACCCGGCCGATGTCATCGTCGCCGATATATCCCGTCCACTTGCCATCCTTGCCATAGAGGTCGAACAGTTCCGCTTCGTGGCTTTTCGGAATGACGCCCATCGGCCCCATCTCGTCGTCCACGTCGGACATGTACAGCCCGATGGTCAGCGGCGAGTAATTGGTGTGCGGCCAGAACTGGATGTCCTGGTGCCACTTCACTTCCTCGCCACCCCCCGACCATTTGAAGTTCAGCTTGGAGTGGTGGTACTTCACGTCCGGTCCCAGCAGGTCGGCGGCCAGGTCGACGATGGGGCCGTTCATCCCGAATTCGCGGTAGACCGGGTCATGCTCCACCGGCTGTGACAGGCGGCGCAGGCGCGGGTTGTCCGCCGTGTGATCCGGTTCGATGTCGAACCTGCCGTTGGATTTCGTCACCGTCCGGCTCTGTTCGATGAAGCGGTTGGTCACTTCCCACAGGCGATCCATCCAGGCGTCGGACACGAAACCTTCCAGCAGCAGGTAACCGTTCTCCTCGTAGAACGCCTTCTGTGCCGGCGTGATCGTCTTGAGTTCGTCAGCCACGGTCAGTTCTCCAGTTCGTCCATCAGTTTCGCGTAGCGGTCCAGCACGCCCTCCACCCGGTCGGGGGCGGAGGTGGGCACGCCGATGACGGATCGCGTGATGCCGACATCGCGGTACTGCTTCAGCAGATCCTCGTTCACCCCGACCTGGGCGAAGATCGACAGCTCGATCCCGGCCGGATCGCGCCCGGCTTCTTCCGCGCGGCGACGCAGGTCGGCAATGGCGGCGGGCATGTCTTCCAGCAGCACGTTGATCGGCATCCAGCCATCGCAGTAATCCACCACCCGCTGGCGACCCGACCCGGTCGCCGAACCCAGGATGATCGGCGGATGCGGTGTCTGGATCGGCTTGGGGTAGGAATAGCATTCCTCGAACTTCACGAACTCCCCGTCATAGGCGGCGGTTTCCTGGGTCCAGAGCGCCTTCATGGCCTCCACCTTCTCGCGCATGACCTTCCAGCGGCGATTGAACGGGGTGCCATGCTGTTCCATCTCCTCGGCGTTCCAGCCGCCGCCGATGCCCAGCAGGACACGCCCATTGGAAATGACGTCCAGGGTCGCGACTTCCTTGGCCAGCGTGATGGCGTCGCGCTGGATGATCAGTGAAATGCCGGTGCCGAGCTTCAGCTTCTTCGTGACCGCGGCGGCCGCGCCCAGCGAAACGAACGGGTCCATCATGTGATAATAGGGTTTCGGCAGCTCACCGCCGCCGGGGAAGGGGGATCGACGTGAGGTCAGAATGTT
>CAJYBQ010000533.1 GCA_913064755.1 uncultured Alphaproteobacteria bacterium | reverse complement strand
TACCGTACTTGTTGTGCATTACTTCCTCCTTGCCACTCGTGTTTTTGGTGTTCCGCCGTTCCGTCCGTGTTCCCTATGTGCAGGGTGCCGTCTACATCGTTCCCTGCTTCCTGTTCACCTTCGGCATCCTCGTCGCGGTGATGTTCTTCTGGCGCATCGGCTTCGCCCGCAGCCAGATCCTGGGCAGTTTCGGCATGTCCATCATCTGGTGCTACCTGGTGTGGTACCTGAACCGGCTGCAACGCACGCCGGAACTGGCCGTCGTGCCCTTCGGCAGCTTTCACAGCCTGGTGGAGCACTCGGGCGGCGTGACGCTGCACGTTCTCGAACTGCCGACGCTGCACGGGGTGCGTGCCGATGCCGTGGTTGCCGATCTGCGCGCCGAATACCCGCCGGAGTGGGAAAGGTTCCTCGCCTATTGCGCGCTTTCCGGAACGCCGGTCTATCACATGAAGCAGGTGTCGGAATCCCTCACCGGGCGGGTGAGGATCGAGCATCTTTCCGAGAACACGCTGGGCGCGCTGATTCCCTCGCCGGAATATGTCGCGATCAAGCGCTTGCTGGAGACGGCGGCGGTGCTGGCGGCGGCGCCGATCCTGGTGCCCGTGGGCCTGGTCACCGGACTGCTGATCAGGCTGGACAGCAAGGGGCCGGCAATCTTCCGCCAGGAACGCGTGGGATATCGCGGCGAAGCGTTCACCATGTTCAAGTTCAGGACCATGCGTGACGATCCGGACGGGCCCAGCTTCACGCAGGCGCTTGATCCCCGCGTGACCCGGATCGGGCGATTCCTGCGGCGCTACCGACTGGATGAAGTGCCGCAGATGATCAACATCCTGCGCGGGGAGATGAGCCTGATCGGGCCGCGACCGGAATCCATCGAGCTCTCGCGCTGGTACGACAACGAGATCCCGCATTACAGTTACCGGCACATCGTGCGGCCGGGAATCACGGGTTGGGCGCAGGTGCAGCAAGGCTTTGCCGCCGAGGTCGAGGACGTGACGGACAAGCTCCATTACGACTTCTATTACATCAAGCACTTCACCCCCTGGCTCGACCTGCTGATCGTCATGAAGACCATTCATGTCATGATGACCGGCCGCGGTTCGCGCTAGGCGGGTATTTCGACCGGCCGAATTCCAGCGCATGTCGTCTGCATGCCGCGGCCAGGCAGGCGTCGGGGTGCAGAAAGCCCGGAAATCGGCTGCGATGTTTCTGCAACATCCCCCTGAAACATGAACGGTGCGATGGCTGTCACATGGGCAGGAAGCCCCGGATCGGTCGAATTTCGGGTTTCAGTGTTCCGCAGACGATTGATTTAAAAGGAAAATTCTCTCATTCTGGCATGGCGTCTCGCAGCCCCTCGTCATCTCCCGAGCTGCGTTGCGGGAGGGTGCTTTGGCATTGACCGACGCGGGTGCAGCAGATACTTTCGCTGCAACTCACATCGGGAGATTGGTGATGCGTAAGTTCTTTGTTTCTATTGCCCTGCTGTTCGGGCTGTTGATCGCGATCCCGCAGGCCTCCATGGCTCAGACGGCCGAACAGGCTGCTGCCGGGCGTACGGCCCTGCTGGCCGAGCTGGAGGCTCTCGGGGTTTCCGAGGCGGACGCGGAGCCTGAGGATCTGGCTGACGCTGCCGCAGCCGCGATGGCTGCGAACCCGGCGCTGGCCGCTGCAATCGTTCAGGCTGCCGTCGCAAGCCAGCCTGCTTCTGCGCCGATCATCGTCGGCGCGATCGTCGCGTCTCCGGTCAAGCCGGCCTCGATCTCTGCGGGCTCTGTTGCCGCGGCGGCATCGGTTGTCGCGCCGGAGCAGTCGGCGCAGATCGTCGTGGCAGCCGCCACTTCGTCAGGCGAGTCGATCGAATCGATCGTTACCGAGGTTGCTGCGGCGACCGGTCAGGATGAGGCTGCCTTGGCTGCTGCTGCCGAGTCGGCGAGCACCGATGACAATCCTGGCGGTGAGTCGGGCGGCGACGACGAGGGCACCCCGTCCTGATTGACGAGTGATCCGGTTTATCTGGCTGAGCGTGATCGCTGGCCGTGTCTATCCTACTAATTGTGGTCCGAGGGGGCTGGTTATGAAAGTTGTTCGGAGTGGATTGCTCGCGGTTGCGGCAATGTCAGTGATCGGATCTGGTGCTTATGCCCAGAGCCGCGAGTATCAGCCGAACGGAGCGCGTGTCGGCAGCTTTACCGTCTATCCTTCGCTGCTGGTCGGCGTGGAATATACGGACAATGCGTTCACCGAGGAAAACAACGGCGTGTCCGATATCATCGGGCGGGTCAATCCTCGCATCCTGGCGCGTTCGGATTTCAAGCGGCACGAAGTCGTGGCGCGGGCGGGTCTGAATGCGACCTTCCACGAGAACAACGATGACGACAACACCACGGACGCCAACGCGGCGGTCGAGGGTCGTATCGATGCAACGCGTGCGCTGGCCATTCGTCCCTCGGCGAGCTACACGCAGCGAAGCGAAGCGCGCGGTTCGGACAACGTCGCGGGCAACGCTGCCGAGCCGGTGACTTCCGACGCGATGCGTGCGGGTCTCGGGTTCGACTACACGGTCGGTCGCATGGCCTTCAAGCTCGATGGCTCGGCCACCTACGTGGACTACGAGGACATCGCGCTGGTCGGTGGTGGTATCGACAACCAGGATGACCGTGATCGTCTGGAACTGCGCACGAGCGCACGGGTCGCCTACGAAGTGCGGCCGAGGCTCAGCCTGTTCCTGAATGGCGGCTATTCCATGTTCGACTATGACAATGTCGATGACGCCCTTCTCGTGAAGCGCGACTCCGACGTCTACAATGTCGGTGCTGGTGTCGCCTACAAGCCGACGGCTCGGACCGAACTCAGCGTCGGTGCTGGCTACATCTCGCAGAGC
>CAJYBQ010000532.1 GCA_913064755.1 uncultured Alphaproteobacteria bacterium | reverse complement strand
CTCCTGCCGGGTGAAGGGCTCGGTCTCTTCGGTAAGGGGCGCCAGTTCGGGTTTCAGTCGGGTGATGACGGCGATCGCCGCCATGTAGAGCACGACGCCCAGGATGCCGGGCAGGACACCGGCGATGAACAGCTTTCCGATATCGGATTCGGTCAGCAGCCCGTAGATGATCAGCACGACGCTTGGCGGGATCAGGATACCAAGCGTCCCCCCCGCGGCGATGGACCCGGTGGCCAGGCTCTCCGCATAGCCGTAGCGGCGCATCGACGGCATGGCGACCTTCGACATGGTGGCCGCGGTGGCGAGGGATGATCCACAGACCGCGCTGAACCCGCCACAGGCGACCACCGACGCCATGGCCAGACCACCCCGCGACCGGCCCAGCAGATGGTTGGCGGCGGCATAGAGTGCGTGACTGACCCCGGAGATCGTCAGCAGGTTGCCCATCAGGATGAACAGCGGAATCACGGAAAGCGTGTAGGACTGCCCCTTGTCGAAGGCGATGGTTCCGATCATCGACCAGGTGGCGTTCCAGTCCCGCAACCAGGCGAAACCGACCGCGCCGACCAGCGCCATGGCAAAGGCAATGGGAACCCGGCTGAATATCAGCGCAAGCAGGACACCGAACCCGATCAGCGATTCAATCATGCCGCCCTGCCCCGAACCGGGCACGCAGCCGCAGCAGGGCCGCGACGACGCTGAGGCCACAGCAGATCGCCGAGAACCAGCCGATCGGAGCAAACGGGATGCCGAGTGAATTGGTCACCGCGCCATCCCCGTCCAACCGGTCGGCATGCACCCACAACCGCCAGCCGATCGCCCCGAGCACCAGCGCCGTGACCAGGTCACCGAATGCCAGCAGCAAACGCTCTACCCGGGGACCCAGCGCCAGGGTGAACAGTTCCACGTCCACATGGCCGCCTGCCGCCGTGGTGACCGGCAGGGCCGCGAAGATCAGTCCTGCCAGCATCATCTGGGTCAGTTCGAACGCGCCGTCGACCGGTGCGTCGAACCAGTAGCGCGCGACCACGTCCACCGTCGTCAGACCGACCAGCAGCACCAGCAGCAGGATGGCGATGATCGACAGGGGCCGATCCACCCACGCCCAGCCCCGGAACCGGCCACCGCGCGTGTCAGTGGCCTGCCTTTCAGCCGCCGGTGCCACACCGCCCCCCGATCGGACGCCGGTCAGTCGCCGACGCCGCTGATCTTGCGCATGCGGCGCAGGGCGGCGGCACCGTCATGACCCGTCGCCTTCAGCGCCTCGGCCCAGTCAGCCTCCCGCTTCGCGGCAAAGCCCTTGATGGATTCCAGAACGGCGGGGGGCGCGTCGTGGACGACGATCTTCGACTTGTTCTTCACGAACTCGGCCCCTGCCGCGTCGGAAGCATCCCAGACCCTGCCCGCGCGTTCGGCAAAGGCCGCGCCGGAGATCGCGTTGATCGCGGCGCGGTCCGCGGCGGAAATGCCCTGCCACTTGGCCAGGTTCATCACCAGGAACCAGGACGTGTTGTAGATGCCGCCCGGAACGCGCATGGAATGCGTCAGATGATCGGTCAGCTTGAACGCCCGCAGCGCCTCGATGGGGAAGGTCACGCCGTCGATCACGCCACGCGACAGTTTCTCGAACACCTGCCCCGGCCCCATGAACTGCGTGGTGATCCCCAGGTCCTGCGACAGGCCCGCGATGTAACCACCGGGCGTGCGTATCTTCAGGCCCTTGAAGTCATCCGGCGTCGTGATGCGACGCTTGTTGTTGTGGAACATGCCCGGACCGTGGACGAACAGGCCCAGCAGCTTCACGCCCGCATGTTCCTTCTGTGCTTCCAGCTGCCCTGAATAGACTTCCCAATAGGCCTTCGAAGCGCCGGTCGCATTGTCACCGATGAAGGAGAACTGGCCGATGCGCGACCGCAGGAAGCGGTCGTCCTTCGTGAAGGAATGCAGACCGTAGGTGACATCCGCCACGCCATCCGCAGCCATGTCGAAATGCGCCGGTGGCGGGCCGAGCGGCTTGGACAGCACCCGCACCGTGACACGCCCTTCCGTCACCTTCGCGACATCCTTGGCCCAGGGCGTCATCACCTTGGTGACGACAGGATGCAGTGGCGGCAACCACGATGACATCACCAGATTCGTCTCGGCACGGGCGTGATCCAGGTGGGCGCGCGGACGCCGACCATGACGGCGATGCAGCTCGGCACCGTGGATGCGCTCGCGGGAGGCGGTCGCGTGATTGGTGGGCTCGGGCTTTCGGGGCCGCAGATCGTTGAAGGCTGGTACGGGCAACCCTGGGGACGGCCCTATTACTGGCTGAAGGATTACGTGTCGATCATGCGTAAGGTCTTCCGCCGAGAGGCGCCCGTAGCCCATGACGGCAAACAGATCACCCTTCCCTTTACCGGCGAGGGGGCGCTGGGAGTCGGCAAACCTCTGCAGTCGATACTGCACATGAACCCGGATATTCCGATCTATATCGGATCGGGCAACGAAGCGACGGTACGCCGGACCGGCGAAAGAGCGGATGGCTGGCTGCCGCTGGGTTACGCACCGGGCACCTTCCACGAATACAAGAGCTGGCTTGAAGAGGGCTTCGAACGGGCCGGGAACGGCAAGGGGTTCCATAATTTCGAGATCCAGGCCTCGGTACATGTCGAAATCGATGATGACGTGCAGGCGGCACTGGATCGGCTGAAGCCGCGCGAGGCGCTGTATATCGGCGGCATGGGCCACAAGGACAAGAATTTCCACAAGGAGATGATGATCCGCCGCGGCTATTCCGATGCTGCCGACAAAATCCAGGAACTGTATCTTGATGGCCGAAAGCAGGAAGCCGCCGATGCAGTGCCTGATGAATGGGTCGATGCCAAGGCGCTGGTCGGTCCGCCTGCACGGAT
>CAJYBQ010000531.1 GCA_913064755.1 uncultured Alphaproteobacteria bacterium | reverse complement strand
CCTCCTCGTCGACACCCACCTGCGCGTGCACGGCCGCGCGACCGTAGAGTTTCCCCAGCACTTCCCCAAGCCGGGTTGGGTCGAGCATGACCCGGACGAGCTGTGGAGCTCTGTGCTCACGGCCCGGCAACAGGCTCTGAGCGACGCGGATGCAAGCCCGGCGAACATCAAGGCGATCGGCATCCGTATGACGGGTGAAGGTCCGAAGCGGATGCGTTTGAAGGCCGAGGGTCCGGGCGAAGTGACCGCCGGGATGATCGAGACCGTGTCCGATATCGAGATCATGAACCCGAGCCTCGTGATCTGCACCCTGGACCGGGAAGCCTCGCTTTCGATGGAACTGACGGTTGAAACTGGCAAGGGTTACGTCCCGGCCAGTGCCAACCGTCCGGAAGATGCGCCGATCGGCCTGATTCCCGTTGATGCGCTCTATTCGCCGATCCGCAAGGTTGCCTACCGGGTCGAGAACACCCGTGAAGGCCAGGTGCTGGACTACGACAAGCTCAGCATGGACATCCTGACCAACGGTTCGATCAGCCCCGAGGACGCCGTGGCCTATGCCGCGCGCATCCTGCAGGACCAGTTGCAGCTGTTCATCAACTTCGAAGAGCCGAAGCGTGAGCAGGTCGAGGAACGCACCGGCGAGCCGGAGATCAACCGCAATCTGCTGCGGAAGGTTGATGAGCTGGAGCTTTCCGTCCGCTCCGCGAATTGCCTGAAGAACGACAACATTGTCTACATCGGCGACCTGATCCAGAAGACGGAAGCGGAGATGCTCCGTACCCCGAACTTTGGTCGGAAGTCACTGAACGAGATCAAGGAAGTTCTCGGTCAGATGGGCCTGCGTCTCGGCATGGAAGTGCCGGGCTGGCCGCCGGACAATATCGAGGAAATGGCCAAGCGGCTGGAAGACCACTACTGAGGCGGCCCGTCGGTCGGCTTTCTTTGAAGAAGGTTTCTTGAATTATGCGTCATCGCAAAAAGGGGCGTCGCTTCAATCGCTCCAGCTCGCATCGTAAGGCGATGCTGTCGAACCTCTGCAACGCGCTGATCAAGCACGAGCAGATCAAGACCACCCTGACCAAGGCGAAGGACCTGCGTCCGGTTGTCGAAAAGCTGGTGACACTGGCAAAGCGCGGTGGGCTGCATGCCCGCCGTCAGGCCTATGCCTATCTGCCCGAGGATCGGGTCGTGGCGAAGCTGTTCGACGAACTGGCCGCGCGTTACGCGGATCGTCCGGGCGGTTACACGCGCATCATCAAGGCGGGTTTCCGCTATGGCGATGCCGCGCCGATGGCGATCATCGAGTTCGTGGATCGTGACGCCAGCGCCAAGGGCACGGACAGCGGTCCGGTCGATGGCGACGACGAAGACGATTTCGAAGACGCCGCCTGATCGGCGACTTCTGGTCCCGCCCTGCGGGTCCGCGAAAGTGTTAAGGTGGGGCGGTCCGAACAACGGGTCGCCCCATTTTTTTTCTCCGGCTGGTTGCCGACCATTCGTGGTTCTGCTGCCCCGGGTCACGGTAGAGCGGATTGAGTTGATGCGTGGATTGCTGATCGTTTGCCTGTGCCTGTTGCTGACGGCCCAGGCCCCTGTGCAGGCACAGACGGTGCCGCAGGACCGGAGCGCGCTGGTGTCCAGCTTTGCCCCGCTGGTGGAGCAGGTTGCCCCGGCCGTGGTCAACATCTACGCCAAGCGCATGGTGCGCCAGCGCACGAACCCGCTTTTCGATGACCCCTTCTTCGGGCGTCTGTTCGGCGATGTCTTCAAGCGTGACCGGCCACAGGAAGAACGCTCGCTCGGGTCCGGCGTGATCATGGATGCCGCGGGGCTGGTGGTGACCAATCATCACGTGGTGGCCGATGCCGAGGACATCACCGTGGTGCTGAACGACCGGCGGGAGTACGAGGCACGCCTGGTGCTTTCGGACCAGGAAACGGACCTGGCGGTGCTGGCCATTGACCCCGACGGGCGTGCGCTTCCGTTCTTCAAGGTGCGTGGCTCCGATACCGTTCGCGTCGGGGATATCGTGCTGGCCATCGGCAATCCGTTCGGTGTCGGGCAGACCGTGACCAACGGCATCGTTTCAGGTCTTTCCCGCAGCCGCATCACCGATTCCGGTGGGCCGCAATCCTTCATCCAGACGGACGCGGCGATCAATCCGGGTAATTCGGGCGGGGCGCTGGTCGGTGTCGATGGGCGGCTGGTCGGCGTCAACACGGCGATCTTCTCGCAATCGGGTGGGAGTCACGGCATCGGCTTCGCCATTCCCGCTGATCTCGTGGCTGCCGTTGTCGAGGCGGCGCGGTCGGGCAAGGGACTTGTCCGGGCCTGGGTGGGTATGGAAGGGCAGGACCTGACCTCCGACCTCGCGGCGGGGATTGGCCGGGACCTGCCGGGTGGCGTGCTTGTCACGCAACTTTTCCCCGGTGGTGCGGCCGACCGGGCGGGTCTGCAACAGGGTGACGTGGTGCTGGCGGTGAACGGTCGCGACGTGCGCGACCCGGCGGAGATGCAGTTCCGCATCGCGACCCTGCCGATTGGCGGCACCGCGCGGCTTTCCGTCTGGCGACGGGGTGTCGAACGGACTCTCGACCTTCCCCTCGAACCCGCGCCGGAGGTGCCGCCGCGGGCGGTGGTGGACCTGACTGGCAATCATCCGCTGCAGGGTGCCCAGGTGGGCAACCTCTCACCGTCCTTTGCGCTGGAACTGGATGTCGACCCGATGCGCAGGGGCGTCATCATCCTGGGGCCGCGGCGCGGTCCGCCGGTTTCCCGGGTCGATTTCCGGCTCTGGTCCCGGCACCGGAAGGTGCCTGGGCGGGATGTGCTGGCTCTGGCTGGCTCGGGGTCGGTTGGGGAGCGAGACGCTCACCGTGTGAGTGGCGGGAGTCTGTGGGGG
>CAJYBQ010000530.1 GCA_913064755.1 uncultured Alphaproteobacteria bacterium | reverse complement strand
CCCAGGGGCGGAGTACGACGGCAGGTCAGGAGGAATGCGCGTGGAACCCAACGTCGGGTGCTTGGACGGGGGCGGGAGCGGGGGGAGGTCACAGTCGGTGTCGCCGTAGTCGTACGGGCCCGCCGTCGCTCCCTCGGCACGGCGCTTGAAACCGTTCGCCTCCGCCACGCGCAGGCTTTCCGACGGGTCCCAGGGCAGGTAATAGCCCAGGAAGACGGAACGGATGTCGGCGGCGGCAAATTCCTGTTCGGAAGGCGGCGTGAAGGGTTCCAGTTCGCGCGCGGTCAACTCGTCGCCGATCCAGTCCTGTGCCTCCCGCCCCTGCAGGATGCCATGACGCTTCAGCCAGGCATGGTTCAGCAGGTCGAGGTCGCTGTCGCCCGCGTCACCGCCATATTCCATGAACGGGCTTTCGCCCCAGACAATCAGCGGGATGCCCAGCCGGGCGGCGAAGCGCATGGGGATCGCGAAGATGGCCAGGTGCATCGGCACGGCGCTGGACCCGGTCTCCACCAGGGTGCGGCGCATGAAACGCGCCTCGACCGAGGGATCGATGGTGAAGTCCACGTGGTCAACGCCCAGCCGCACCAGCGCATCGAGGTTGGACTGGCCCAGCGCATTGCGTCCCGGTGACTTCCAGGTCACGGCGAGGACCTTCAGACCCATGTCGAGACAGCGGGCGACCTGCCAGAAACTGTCCTTGCCGCCCGAGACAGGCACGATGCAGTCATAGGCCGCGTTGCGCGCCCTGGCCCAGTCCACGACCTCGTTCAGGCGCTGTTCGCGCGCGGTCCAGTCGATCTCCAGCCGGTTGCGGCGATGCCCCTTGCAGGCATTGCAGACGCCATCCGCGTCGATGCTGATACCGGGGCGACTGTCCGGCAGAACGCAGGACTGGCAGAAACGAACACTCATGCCCACTGCTCCATGAACAATTTCGCGGAAACGAAGGAAAACAGGAACTTGGAGAAACTGTTTGGCAGATCAGGTTCGCGCATCGCGGCCTCGATCCGGTCCCGCTTCACCAGGTTGAAGATCGGGCCGTCATCCAGGATGCGTTCCCGCGTCTTCGGGTTGTCGATGTCGAACAGGCTGCGGAATGCCGCATTGAACCCCTTCTTGTGGCGGTCCAGTCGCACCTTGTCGTTCAGCACGCCACGGGCGGCCGCACGCAGCGGAGCCTTGGCATGGCCATCACGGATCAGGTGCTCCGGCGGGATGGTATAGGCGAAGTCGCACAGCGCCCGATCCAGGTAGGGGCTGCGGTTCTCCACCGACGACCGCATGGAGTTCAGGTCATCCTCGCGCAGGATGATCGGCACCGCCTCGGTCGTCAGTTCGTTCAGCATCCGGTTGCGCAGCAGGTCGTCGGACAGGGCGCTTTCGGTGAACGGTTCATCGAACGGCGTGGTCAGATAGTCCGAGAAGACTTCCCGGTTCAGATAGATGTGGTCGCGAAACTGCGGCTGATCGCTGTAGAGGTCGGGGTTCTGCAGATGCGGGTTCCGCACGATGGGGCGCACGTGACAGTTCCAGTCCGCCAGCCGGGCCTCTCGATCCGGATGGCCCTCCATCGCTTTCAGATGCAGGTTGAAATGGTCGTAATAGCCCGTCACCAGCTCATCCGCCCCGGTCCCGGAAACGGAAACACGATAACCTTCCGCCCGCATCGCTTCCGACAGCATGCTGTGGACATAGTAGGACGCGGTGATCACCGGCTTGTCGTGATAGGCCACCAGGTCGGCGAAACGGTCGAGGTCGCGGGCCTGTTCCAGGTGGATCTCGCGGTGGAGGCACCCCAGGTCCCGCACCGTCGCCTGGATATTGGCACTCTCGTCGTAGCGCGGGTCCGGGTCGATGATGGAGAACGAGGCAACGTCGACGCCATGCCGCTTGGCCGCGAAGGACGCCAGCGCAGCGCTGTCCACGCCGCCGGACAGGCAGAACGCGATCGGCACATCGGCACGCAGCCGCAACCGCAGGCTTTCCTCCAGGTGATACCGCAGGCCATCGACCGCCGTACCGAAGGACATGCCCGGTTCCGGGCGGTATTCCGGCCGCCAGTAGGCTTCGATGGTCACGCCGCGATTGTCGCCGACCACCAGGTTGTGCCCCGGCGGCAATTCGTTGACACCGGCGTGGAACAGGCCACCGGACTTGTAGAGCGACTTGTAGCCATTGACGAGGAACCGGCGCACGGTCTCCTCGTTCACCGACGGACGCACACCGTTCAATGCCGCCAGCGCCTTGATCTCGGAGGCGAAGCGGAAGCCTTCACCCATGTCCTGCCAGTACAGCGGCTTCTCGCCGAACGGGTCGCGGCTGAACACCAGTTCGCCGCTGCGCCGGTCATGCAGCACGAAGGCCCACATCCCTTCGAGATGATCGACCAGATCAAGGCCCCATTGCCGGTATGCCTTGACGATGACTTCGGTATCGCTTTCGGTGCGGAACCGGTGGCCAAGCGCCTTCAGCTCCGTGCGCAGTTCAACATAATTATAGATCTCGCCGTTATAGGTCAGCATGCAATCGTCGCTGTCGAACGGCTGGTCGGCCCGATGGTCGAGATCGATGATCGCCAATCGGGAATGCGGGAACAGAAACCTGTTGTCGCCAATTGCGTTGCGGGATTCGCCAAACCCGTCCGGTCCGCGCTGCCGCATCATCGCCAGCGTATCGGCGACCCGGTCAGGGGTCGGCGGGCGAGTTCCGAAGAAACCGGCGATGCCACACATATCTCAGCCCTTTCCGGTTTCGCGCGGGTGAAAGGAAAATGGTCTGTGACCGTTTTCCAATGGCGTTTCATTGATGAAATGGTCGGTCAGCCGCAGGGTTTCTGCCCGCATCCAGGCCAGACAAGCCAGTGTGGCGCCGGAAAACAGCGCCATGAAGCGTTTCCGTTCCGGTTCCGGCAGACGCCGGGC
>CAJYBQ010000529.1 GCA_913064755.1 uncultured Alphaproteobacteria bacterium | reverse complement strand
CTGGACCACCGACGCCGAACGGGCGGCACAGCCGGACCTGGTGAAGACCATGTCCGTGAAGCCGCCGACCGGTGCCGGGCACGTGCGCCTGGTTGAAGTCGAGGGCATGGACCTGCAGCCCTGCGGCGGGACGCACGTGGCCCGCACCGGAGAGATCGGTAAGGTCGAGGTCCGCAAGATCGAGAAGAAGGGCCGCCAGAACCGGCGCGTCAGCATCCAGTTCGCTTCCTGAACCGCAACATCCCTGGAGGGGGCCAAGCACATGGGCTATGCAAATCCGCAATCACTGGTCTCCACGGAGTGGCTGGCCCAGCATATCGATGCACCGGACGTGCGGGTGGTCGATGCATCCTGGTACATGGCGCACCTGGGGCGCGACCCGAAGGCGGAGTTCGCCGAGGGGCACATCCCCGGCGCGGTGTTCTTCGACATCGACGAGATCGCGGATACCGACAGCGACCTGCCGCACATGCTGCCTTCGCCGGAGAAATTCTCCTCGCGCTGCCGTCGGCTCGGTCTCGGCGATGGCGTTCGCATCGTCGTCTATGATGGTGGCGGCTGCACCGCGGCGGCCCGCGTCTGGTGGACGTTCCGCGCCTTCGGACATGAAGACGTTTCGGTGCTCGACGGTGGCCTGCCGAAATGGAAGGCAGAGAACCGCCCCCTGGCCGACCTGCCGGAGATTCCGCGCGAACGGCACCTGTCGGCGCGCTTCAACAGTTTCCTGGTGCGTGATGTGGACCAGATGCTGGCCAACGTGAAACGTGGCCGTGAACAGGTGCTGGATGCCCGGTCCGCCGGCCGTTTCGTCGGCACGGACCCGGAACCGCGCGAAGGTCTGCGCGGTGGCCACATTCCTGGCAGCCTGAACACGCCCTATCAGAACCTGTTCAACGGCGATGGCACCTTCCTGGAGGCGGATGCGCTGCGCAGCGTGCTGACCTCATCGGGCCTGGACATGAAGAAGCCGGTGGTCACCACCTGCGGTTCCGGTGTCACCGCCTGCGTGCTGGCGCTGGGCCTGCACCTGGTGGGCCATCGCCAGGTCGCGGTCTACGACGGGTCCTGGACGGAATGGGGCGGACGATCCGACACCCCCGTGGAGAGATAGGCGGCATGGAAACGGCGAACGAGGATCTGATCCCGATCACCATCACCTACCTGCGCATGGAGCGGCAGCCGACCCGCCCGACGCCACCCGCCCCGGCAACGCCGCACGCGATCATGCGGGCAGAGAAACCGACGGTGCATTTCTATCGCTACCTCTACAATACGGTGGGGGAGAAATGGACCTGGTCCAACCGGCGCTACATGTCCGACGACGAAGTGGCGGCCATCGTCCAGGACGACAGTGTCGAGATCGTGGTGCTCTACGTGAAGGGCGTGCCTGCCGGTTTTGCCGAACTGGATTTCCGCGGCCTGCCCGACGAGGCGGAACTGGCCTATTTCGGCCTGATGCCTGAATTCATCGGGCGGAAACTCGGCAGCTGGTTCCTGCACTGGGCGATCAGCGAACTCTGGGCGCGCGGACCGAAGAGCATCATCGTCAATACCTGCACCGCCGATCATCCTTCGGCCCTGCCGATGTATCAGCGCATGGGCTTCGTGCCCTACAGGCGCGAGGACACGACCCTGCGACCGATCCCGAAGGCTTCTGCATGACCGACCAGTCGTTGCGCGACTTCATCAGCCGGCTGGAGCGCAAGGGCGACCTCGTGCGGGTGAAGGAACCGGTTTCGACCGTGCTGGAAATGACCGAGATACAGACCCGTCTGCTGGCCGAAGGCGGCCCGGCGGTATTGTTCGGGAATGCGGTCAAGGCCGATGGCACCCCGGCGTCCATGCCGGTCCTGGTCAACCTGTTCGGTACCGTGGAACGTGTTGCCCTGGGCATGGACCGGAAACCGGAGGAACTGCGCAGTGTCGGCGAGATGCTGGCCTTCCTGCGTCAGCCGGAACCGCCCGGCGGGTTCCGCGATGCGCTGGACAAGCTGCCATTGCTGAAGACCGTCATGGCCATGCGGCCCCGCACGCTGGGTTATGGCCCCGTGCATGACGTGATCCAGACAGGTGACCAGGTCGACCTGGCGCAATTGCCGGTGCAGACCTGCTGGCCCGGTGAACCCGCGCCGCTGATCACCTGGCCGCTGGTGGTCACCAAGGGACCGACGGACGCGAAGGAAGATGCCTTCAACCTGGGTATCTACCGCATGCAGGTGCTGGGGCGGAACAAGACCATCATGCGCTGGCTGAAGCATCGCGGCGGCGCGCAGCATCATCGGCGCTGGGCGGCCGAGAACCCGGAGCCGCTGCCCGCCGCCGTCGTCATCGGCGCGGATCCCGGAACGATCCTGGCCGCCGTGACGCCTGTGCCCGACACCTTGTCCGAATACCAGTTCGCCGGCCTGCTGCGGGGCCAGCGGGTCGACCTGGTGGACTGCCAGACGGTGCCCTTGAAGGTGCCGGCGCATGCGGAGATCGTGCTGGAAGGCCATGTCAGCCTGGAGGACTACGCCGACGAGGGTCCTTACGGCGATCACACCGGCTATTACAATGCCGTCGAGAAGTTCCCGGTCTTCACCGTCACGGCGGTGACCCGGCGCAAGGACCCGATCTACCTGTCCACCTTCACCGGTCGCCCGCCGGACGAGCCGTCGGTGCTGGGGGAGGCATTGAACGATGTCTTCGTGCCGCTGCTGATCCAGCAGTTCCCCGAGATCGTGGATTTCTGGTTGCCGACGGGGGGCGGTGCCTAACGGATTGCCGTGGTGTCGATGAAGAAGGCATATCCGGGCCCTGCCACACGGGTGTGGTTGGGCAGCTGCTTTTACCTGCGGCCTTTCTGGTTCTCACATTTGGTGATAGCGGTACCTGCCGACAGCACAGCGGGCGCCGGGGGGGGGCTAGGTGTAGGCCATTAGACCGCAACGGACA
>CAJYBQ010000528.1 GCA_913064755.1 uncultured Alphaproteobacteria bacterium | reverse complement strand
GGAGTCGCAGAATGCGGTTCTTTGATCCGGAATCCGGCAGGACAAGCGAGGCTGACGAACAGACGGCCCCGCGAACCGAGCTTGAATTTTCAGGCACGGTGCTTGAGCGGTTACCGGATGGACTGGTTGCCATCGGCCGGGACCGGTCGATTGTCATGCTGAATACCCTGGCACGGACATATCTTGGCCTTGGCAAAACACAGCCCGATGATATTCAGAGCCTCGTCGATACCACGCAGGTTGATCTGACCGATATCGTGGTCGCCCTGCAATCCGGTGTCGCCACCGATGTCATCACCCAGGCAGCGGACGGCCGCCCGATCCTGTCTTCCATTCGGTTTCTTCGTGATGCCAATAAAGGCGATATCGGCGTTACAATTATCTTGCGTGACCTTCAAATGCTGGACCGGCAACGGAAACTGGCCGCCGGTGCCCGGTTGCCCGACCGGTTCAAGTTTACCAAGGACAAGGATGCAGCCGTTGACTTTGCTGCACAGCGCCGGTTGTCCGATGTCATCGATACCATTGTGAAAAAGGGCGAGCGCGCCCTGTCGGTTGGTGCGCGGATATTGTTAAGCGGCGAATCCGGAAGCGGTAAAACGGAACTGGCGAAACATCTTCACCGTCAGGTTGGCAATCCTGAAGAGCCGTTCATTCATGTCAACTGCGGCCCTATCCCTGAACAATTGTTTGAATCAGAAATGTTCGGCCATGCGAAGGGCGCCTTCACCGGCGCGATCTCGGACCATGTCGGCGCGGCGGAGGAAGCCAACGGCGGCACCCTGTTCCTGGACGAGATCTGCGAGATGGACCTGGACCTGCAGGCGAAACTGCTGCGCTTCATCCAGACCGGGACCTACCGCCGGGTGGGTGATTCCAGGGATCGTCCGACCAACATCCGATTTGTCTGTGCCACCAACAAGGATCCGCTGGAATACGTTCAGCTCGGACGCTTCCGGGAGGATCTCTATTACCGGCTGCACGTGGTGCCGATCCACATGCCGCCGCTGCGCGAACGCGCAACCGACATCGCCATGCTGGCCCGCCGGTTCCTGAAGGACTATGCGGCGGTGGAGCGGAAGCGGTTCCGTGGTTTCGCTGACGAGACCATGGCGATCATCCAGGGCTATCCCTGGCCCGGCAACGTGCGCCAGCTGGAGAACGTGATCAGGAACGTGGTCGTGCTGCATGACGGCGACCTGGTGACGCCGGAAATGCTGCCGCGCCTGCCCGTGCCACAGCCGGGCCATGTCGCGGTTCAGGCCGCCGCGCCGAACCCTGTCCAACCGGGTGCCTACGCTCAGCCCGGGCAGCAGCCTGCTCCGGTGATGCCGCAGGCCGATGTCGGTGCCGGCGTGTCAGCGGCCTCGGCAGAGGACATCCTGGTCCGGCCCCTGGTGGAACTGGAGATGATGGCCATCGATGCCGCGATCGCGAAGTTCGACGGCAACATCACCCAGGCGGCGCGGGTTATGGATATCTCAACTTCCACGATCTACCGCAAGCAGATGGCCTGGGAGAAACGGAAGCAGGGCCACTAGGCGGTCCGTCGCGGCACGCGGTACCAGTTTCAATGGCAGGGCGACCATGGCCAGCAAGGCCGTGGCCACGACCCCGGCCAGCATTTCCGCGACGCCGCCGGTCTGCATGACCACCCCCGCAATGGCGATCCCGCCGGCACCGAGGAACGTCGCGATCCGCAGCAGCGGATAGGGCAACGGGCGCCGGCGCTGCGACAGCCATAGCACCAGGGTCAGGCGGGCGACCTGCGCGCCTGCCGTGGCAATGATGGCACCGTTCACCCCGTGGGTCGGGATCAGCAGGGCATAGAGCATCAATGCCAGGGCCGCGATGGCGGCTTCGACGCGGAAGGCGTCCCAGCCGGTGCGTCCCGCGTAGATGCCGATGTTCAGCATGCCCGTCACCGCGTGCAGGACCGCGATGCCACAGAGCCAGGGCACCAGGTCGGCAGCGCCGTGGTAGGCGACGGGTGTCATCAGGCGGATGGCGGTCGGCGCGGTGTGGAACTGGGTGGCCGTGCGGCGCTCTGCGGTGTCGCGGAACCCGTCGGCCTCGGGGGAGTTGGGGGCCCCTTCGAGCATGAGCGCCGGCGCGCGGTTCGCCATCACGCCGTAGAGGATGTACGAGTGCCCGGTGCTCCAGCCGATGTCGGCGGTGCACCAGCAGACCTGCCCCGCGAGCGGCCCGCTCGGTTCGTCGCGCACGGGGCTGTCCAGCCCGGGGATCAGGTTGAAGACGTACTTGCTCGTCAGGTACGTGTGCAGCATGTAGCCGCCCACGGTGTGCTTGATCCCCTTGGGCTTTCCGGTCGAGCCCGATGTATAGAGAATACACAGTGGATCTTCGGCGGCCATGAGCGCCGGCTCACATTCGCTATCCGCCGCCTCTGTGGCTTTGTAGTAGCAGACATCACGGTCCTCAAACCAGGGGACATCGGCATTGGTGCGGCGTACTACAAATACGGAGTGTACATTTGGGCATTGTTCCAAGGCTTGGTCTACATTCGCCTTCAGGGGAATCATGCGAGCACCGCGTACGCCCTCGTCGGCAGTGATAACCGTCTGGCAGTCAGAGTCCAGTATTCGGTCTTTGATTGATTCGGGGGAGAAGCCGCCAAACACTACAGAGTGAACGGCCCCGATGCGGGCGCAGGCAAGCATCGCATAGGCTGCCTCTGGCACCATGGGCATATAGATGCAGACACGATTGCCCTTGCTAACGCCTCGGCTTTTTAGTGCATTTGCCAGTTTGCAAACCTGTTGATGGAGTTCGCGGTACGTTATCTTCTTATCTTGATCGGGTTCATCACCCTCCCAGATAATCGCATTCTGTTCGCCTCGGCGTTCGAGATGACGATCGATGCAATTGTAGGCGACGTTTAATTTCGCTCCCTCAAACCATTTGGAATCTGCCTTGGCGAAGTCG
>CAJYBQ010000527.1 GCA_913064755.1 uncultured Alphaproteobacteria bacterium | reverse complement strand
TTTGGGCGAAAAGGGTCCGCCCGGGCCAAAGGCCGTGGACCGCAGGATCACCAGGCCCTTGTTCGCACCCCAGAGAGCATCGCGATCCAGGCCCCAGCGATCCAGCGTGCCGGGGCGGAAATTCTCGATCAGCACGTCGAACTGCGGCAGCATGCCGAGCAGCATGTCGCGGCCTTCCGGCTTCCGCAGGTCCAGCGTCACGAACCGCTTGCCGCGGTTGGCGGCCTTCCACCAGAGCCCCTTGCCATCCTTGAACGGCGGGAAGGACCGAAGCCCGTCGCCGGGACCCGGCAATTCGACCTTCACGACATCCGCGCCGTAGTCGGCAAGCAGTGTCGCGGTGAACGGTGCAGCGACAATGGTCGCGATATCCAGGACTCTCAGTCCCTCGAGCGGGCCGGACATGTGCGTCTCCTCTAATATCCCCGCCGTCGCAGTATCATGGTCGCGTCGGGGGGAAAAGGCTGTCCGGCGCAAATCAGCTGCCGATCAGGAAGTCCTTGGCTTCATTGAGTTTGGCCGCGTACCACGTCGGCCCCCCCTGATCGGGGTGGGCATGCTTCATCAACCGACGGTGCGCCTGGCGAATCTCGTCGGCTGTCGCCCCGCGCTGAAGCTCCAGGATGGCCAGGGCCTCGGCCTCTGTCATCGGGGCATTGCGGCTACCGGGCGGCGGTCCGGTCCGGTCCGACCCGGATCCGTCCGACGTCTTGTTCCGTCCCGTTTCATGCGTGTCGGGACGCCAGTCGTCGCCCAGTTCCCGGTCCAGGTAGCTTTCCAGCAGCCGCGCCGCGTCCGGATCGATGCCGGACCAGTTCTGCCAGAGACTGACAAGCGTGGCGCGATCCAGTTGCGACAGTTCCGCGCCCGCGTGTTCGCCCTTCAGCACCCTTCCCGACATGGCCCCGCTGTCATGGTCCAGTGTCATCTCGAGGTGCGTGCTTCGCACCGTGGATGCGCTGCCCGGTGACGGTGCGCGCTTGCCGCCGAAACCACCACCGAACCCTTGCCAGCCCAGGCCGCGGGCCAGCAGCCCGAGCCCGAACACGGCCACGGGCGCGCCGATGACCAGCAGCCCGCGCAGGGCCAGGAACAGGCCGGCCACGCCCAGCACCAGTCCACCGCCCAGCCGGATGCCCTGCGCCAGCTTGCGCGGGTCGGTATCCAGCATGGCCTTGCCGCCGATGAGCACTGCAGCCAGCAGGAATGCGCCGAGTATCAGATAGGCCATGACAGGTTCCCGTGCCTGGGGGGCACCGAGTATGGTGCAATCGGCTGGAATGGCTGGTTTGAAGCGTTCATGCCTGAATATATAGGAAGTGCCGCCCGCTGATGACAGATGTTACCCGCCTTTCCGATCCCGTTGCCGCCAAGGTGGCCCTGCGTCGCATGATACTGAAGCGTCGCAGGCGTGCCCACACGGTCTGGCGCACGCGGGGTGTGCTGCGCCAGGCCATGCGGTTGCGCCGGGACTGGCGCGGGGTCCGCATCGGGCTGTTTGCCGGTTTCGGGTCGGAGGTCGATCCGATCTGGCTGGTGCGCAGCCTGACTCGCCGTGGTGCCGTGGTGGGCCTGCCGGTCGTCGTGGCAGATGGGGCACCGCTGATCTTCCGCCGTTATCGACCCGGCATCCGGTTCGAGGTCTCCGCCATGGGAATCCGGGAGCCGGGACCGCGCGTGCCGGTGATGCGTCCCGACATCGTGTTCTTGCCCCTGCTGGGGGTGGACCGGCGTGGCATGCGGCTGGGATACGGCGGCGGGTTCTATGACCGGACCATCGCCCGTTGGCGACATGGCGGCCATCGGCCCAAGCTGGTTGGCATGGCTTACGAGACGCAGTACGTACCGCATGTACCGAAGGGTCCACATGATCAGGCACTCGACATGCTGGTGACCGAAGCCGCGACAAGGAGGTTCCGTTGAGACTTCTCTATTTGGGCGACATTGTCGGCCGTACCGGACGCGATGGCGTCGTGAAGCACCTGCCTGACCTGATCAGCCGGCTGAAGACGGATTTCGTCGTCGTGAATGGCGAGAACGCGGCGGGCGGCTTCGGCATCACGCCGAAGATCTGCGAGGAGCTCTTTGCCGTCGGAACCAACGTGATCGTCACCGGCAACCACGTCTGGGACAACCGGGAGATCATGCCCCATTTCCAGCGGGAACCGCGCCTGATCCGGCCGGCGAACTTTCCGGCGGGTGCGCCGGGGCGCGGTGTCGCGGTCTATGACGCGCCGGGGGGACGTCGCGTAGCCGTGATTCAGGTCATGGGCCGGGTCTTCATGGATGCGATGGATTGCCCGTTCCAGGCACTCGACAAGGGGCTACAGGCCCAGACCCTGGGCCGCAACGTGCAGATGGTGCTGGTCGACGTGCATGCCGAGGCGACGAGCGAGAAGGCCGCGCTCGGCCATTTCGCGGACGGGCGGGCCACGGTTGTCGTCGGCACCCATACCCACGTGCCGACGGCGGATCACCAGATCTTCCCCGGTGGCACGGCCTACATGTCCGATATCGGCATGTGCGGCGACTATGATTCCGTGATCGGCATGGCGAAGGAGGAACCGATACGACGGTTCCGCAACAAGACACCGGGCAGCCGTTTCGAACCCGCGCTGGGGGAAGCAACCATCTGCGGCGTGCTGGTGGAGAGCGATGATGCCACCGGGCTGGCGAAATCCATCCAGCCGGTCCGCATCGGTGGCCGCTTGAGCCAGGTCATCCCCGACGCCGCCTGAGACGGACCTGCACCGGGGCGCTGCGTGGCCCCGGTCGCGATCGGGCTGACGGCGGGAACACCCGTCAACCGAACCTTAACCGTACCATGGCAACCTGCACGGCACATGGACACGGGAAGGTTTCGGGGTGAGCGGAAACAAGGTTCATTACGAAGTGCTGGGGCAGCGCGGCACATCCTGGACCATCCTCGCGGTGGTGGACGACCAGGAAG
>CAJYBQ010000526.1 GCA_913064755.1 uncultured Alphaproteobacteria bacterium | reverse complement strand
TCCCTGGTGAGCCTGGGTGATCTCGGCGGCCTTGCGGATGTCGGTCAGGGACAGAAGCGGGTTGGAGGGGGTCTCTATGTAGACGTAGCGCGTCGTGTCCCGGAGCGCGCCGCGGATGTTCTCCGCGCCGGTGGTGTCGATCATCGAGAATTCGATGCCGTACCGCTCGAACACCTTGGTGAACAAACGGTGGGTCCCTCCGTAAAGGCCGTTGCCGCGGACCAAGTGGTCTCCGGGGACCAGGCAGGCGATGAGCGCATTGGTCGGCGCGGGGCCGGAGGCCCTGGGGGCGAGGGGGTCCCGGTGGCGGAGAAAAGGGTGTTCGGCGGGTAGCCCCCCGGGCAGGTGGAGCGGTTGCTGCCACCTTGGCATATCCTGCAGTACCCGCCACTCCCCGGGTTCGGTGACGGCGATGCGGGACACGTCATGGCGGCCGAGGGCGCGTTCGACCTCGCCCGTGAAGCTGCCCGTGTTCGCCGCGTCATCCAGTTTCACGTAATCGACCTGCCAGCCTGCAGCGGTCAGTTCCGCCGCGAAATGGCGCATGGCGGACAGGATGAAGGCGATCTTCTTCTTGTGGTGGCGGACATACGTGGCTTCCTCCGTCACCTCGACCATCAGCACCACGTCGCGTTCGCGCGCGCCCTGGGCCAGTGCCGCGATATCGGGACTGAGTTGATCGCCCAGGATCGGTATCAGGCGCTTTTCGGTCATGTCTTCCCCCATGGGCACATGGGCCTGTTACGTTCGGGCGGCGCATGCGGGTCACCGGGGCGTCGTGCGGGGTGGCAAGTGGCGCTCCGCGGCATCACAATGGCCCGACTGTTGGTCCCTGCATGAAAGCCTCAACCGATGAATCTTCCCGACGGAATCCGAACCCGCGACGTGGCCGGGGTCAATGGACTGGACATGCGGGTGCTGGAGGCCGGTGATCCGTCCAACCCCATGCTGCTGCTGCTGCACGGCTTTCCCGAACTGGCCTTCAGCTGGCGCAAGGTGATGCTGCCGCTTGTCGCCGCCGGGTACCATGTCGTGGCACCGGACCAGCGCGGGTACGGCGATACGCGGGGCTGGGACAATCGCTATGACGGCGATGTCCGCAGCTTTCGCATGCTCAACCTGGCGCGGGACATCGTCTGCCTGGTCGCCGCCATGGGCCGCACGCATGTCGCCGCCGTGGTCGGGCATGATTTCGGATCGCCCGTCGCGGCACATTGCGCGCTGCTGCGGCCGGATATCTTCCGGGCCGTGGCGCTGATGAGCGCACCCTATGCCGGCCCGCCGTCGCCGGACCGGGGCACGGCGAAACCCGATATCGCGGCAGCCCTGGCCGCGCTGGATCGCCCGCGAAAGCATTACCAGTGGTACTACGCCACGCGCCCGGCGGAAGCGGACATGCTCGATGCACCGCAGGGGCTGCATGACTTCCTGCGCGCCTATTATCACGCCAAGAGTGCCGATTGGGCCGCGAACAGGCCCTTTGAGCTGGCATCATGGTCGGCCACGGAACTGTCGAAGCTGCCGGACTATTACGTGATGCAGGCCGACCGGACGATGCCGGAGACGGTAGCCCCGGAGATGCCGGGGGAGGACGATATCCGGGCCTGCGCCTGGCTGCCTGACGCGGACCTCGCCGTCTACGCGGATACCTATGCCCGAACTGGTTTCCAGGGGGGTTTGAACTGGTATCGCTGCGCCATCGACCCGGTGATCGCGGGGGAAATGGAACTGTTTCACGGGCGGACGATCGACGTGCCGAGCACCTTCATTGCCGGTGCATCTGATTGGGGAATTCGCCAGACGCCCGGTGCACTTGCCGCGATGCAGGGGCCGGGCGTGACCAGTGACTTCCGCGGTCTGCACCTGCTGGATGGCGCGGGTCACTGGGTGCAGCAGGAGCAGCCGGAAGCAGTTGTCGATGCGCTGCTCGGGTTTCTGCGGGGAGCAGGCGCATGAAGCTGAAAGGTCCATGGAGGCAGCCGGAGGTCGACGGGTTCCTGACGGCTTCGCGGTTGCCGGTCCGACTGGCAGCCATTACCGAATCCGGCCGGCCGATGCTGGTATCGCTCTGGTACATGTGGCGTGACGGTGCGCTCTGGTGTGCGTCGCCGATGCAGGCGGATATCGTCCGCGCCCTGCGCAACAACAGCGCCTGCGCGTTCGAGGTTTCGGTGGAGACGCCCCCCTATTTCGGAGTGCGCGGGCAGGGCCGCGTCGATCTGCTGGACGGTGGCAAGGCGCAATTGCGCGATCTGCTGAAACGCTACGGCGGCGATCCGGAGAGCGACTTCGGCACCTGGCTGCTGGGCCGCGACGTCGAAGAAGCAACCCTGCGCCTGACCCCCGACCGCATGACCAGCTGGGACTTCCGCAGCCGGATGGCCGGGGCGTTCGACTGATGTATCCAATCGGTCAGAAGATCGGTCAATATTGTGGTATGGATGAACTTACTGTATGAAAACAAAGTAGAAAAATTCGCCGAAGATCGGTCAGGAAATGCTTGAAACACCCGCGCGAATTGAACCGGCGCTGTTGGAGACCATCCCGATCCCCATTGCCGATCTCGTCGCGGAAATTTCCGCCTCGGCCAGCCTGCTTGGTGCCGCCCTGCACCCCAGAACGGCACAGTCCCTGGCTGATGTGGTTCGCTTGATGAATACCTACTACAGCAACCTGATCGAGGGGCACAACACACGCCCCAAGGATATCGAACGCGCCTTGCGGAACGATTTTTCCGACGATCTGCGGCAGCGCAATCTTCAGTTGGAAGCGCGCGCACACCACGCTGTTCAGGCCCGGGTCGATCGGCTGGCCCATGAAGGGCGACTGCCCGAGCCGGCATCGGCCTCATTTCTCACCTGGCTTCACCAGGAGTTCTACAAGAGCACGCCGGAAGTCTTCAGGGCATTGGGTGAGGGGCAGAACCGAATCGCCTTCGCGCCTGGCGAAAGG
>CAJYBQ010000525.1 GCA_913064755.1 uncultured Alphaproteobacteria bacterium | reverse complement strand
GCCGGCGATGGGGTTCGGTGGGCCGTCCGGCGCGGCCGGGGCGTTTTCCGTGGGGTGGCGGCGCTGTTCCTTGACGCGCGTCATCCGGTGGGGCCGGCCGGTGCGGGCACGGCAATTGAAGGTCCGGGCCAGGTCGGCGTGGGTGGCGACCTGGCTCTGGTTGAAGACGATGGAACGCGCCGGGTCGATGCCCGCCGCCAGGTAGGCGGCGGCGACTTCCCGGGTCTGGGCCTTCAGTTCCGCCGGATCCTGCCAGACCGTGATCGCATGCATGTCGACAACGCAGTAGATGCACTCGTAGTTGTCCTGCAGGGGCACGAAATTGCGGATCGCCCCCAGGTAGTTGCCAAGATGAAGGTTTCCGGTCGGTTGCACGCCGGAAAAGATGCGGCCCTTGCTCATGTGCGGTCTCGTTCGGGTCAGGATGTGGCGGGTCAGAAGGTCAAGCCGGTGCTTTAGGCCCTGCCGCCGGGGGGGTCAACCGCGCTGGGGTCCGATCCGTGGCCGTATTCTGCATCGCGGACCTGCGAAAGGGACGGTGCCGACCGCTGGCATCACCCGAGGCTCAGTAGACGCGGCGCTTCGGGGCCCAGCGCTTGACCGCCTTGCCACCCATCGTCATGCGCGGAACATTGTCGGGCAGGTCCTGTTTCACGGGGATCGGGCCGCCGGGCTGCGTCGGCGCAATGACTTCGCCGTCGGCGAAACGGGGCGGGGGCGTCGGGTTTTCCTTCTCGGCCCGCGCCCTCTCGGCTTCCGCCTGTGCCGGTTCGATCATCGACCGGCGATAGGCTTCGGCCAGTTGCGGCAGGGGCAGGATGGTGCCGACCGCCGTCTGGCGGGCTTCTTCCATGACCCCGTCGTGGGCGATGAAGGTATCCAGTTCCTCGATGCCCATGTCGCCGAACCGCCGCCAGACCAGTGTCAGGCAGGCCTCTGCACGCGGTTCCACGTCCTTTGGTTCCGGCAGCTTGTCGATGTTTTCCAGGATGTCGTAGAGGTTGGGATCCTGCGGCCCCATGGCGCTGGCGACGAAGACGCTGGGCATCAGCAGGCGACAGCCGTTCACCGCGGCATAGAGGGCCTGGGCGATATAGAGCAGCATCTGCATCTTGCGCGGCGGAATGCGTTTGCCCGCGTCGGCACCCCGGGCTTCGAACCAGGCAACGGCAAGCAGGCTGTTCTTGAAGGCAGGCGTGCGGAATTGTGCGAGATCGTCTTCGGGCATGGTCGGTGAGGATCCGTCTTGTGGTCAGGGCTGACCCGATCCTCGCCCGGGCATGCTTAATGCACCCTTAAGGGCGCAGGCGAAGCTGCCGGTCGCTGCTGAACGGCAGTGCCTGTTGCCGCCCCGCCCCTGCCCGACCACCCACGCCAGGCATGGCGCGGATGGTCGGGCAGGGGCGTGAGACGGGTCGCCGGCCGGCCGGCAGCAGCCAGCAGCGAGCAGCCTAGAGGCCGAGATCGCTCTTTACGGCAGCCAGGCCGTCGCCGCCATCCATGGTGGCAACGCCGTCCAGCCATGTGTCCAGCACGCCGGGATTGGCCTTCAGCCATGCGGTCGCGGCCTTGTTGGGTTCCACGTCGTCGTTCAGGATCGCGCCCATGATCTCGTTTTCCATGGCCAGCGTGAACTTCAGGTTGGCCAGCAGCTTGCCGACGTTGGGGCAGTCGGCGCTGTAACCGGCACGGACATTGGTGAAGACGGTCGCACCACCGAAGTTCGGCCCGAACCAGTCATCGCCGCCCGACAGGTACGCCATCTTGTTGTTGGCGTTCATCGGATGCGGTTCCCAGCCGAGGAACACGACGTCCTCGCCCCGGCGCGCGGCGCGGCTGACCTGGGCCAGCATGCCCTGTTCGGATGATTCGACCAGGTCGAAGCCCTTCAGGCCGAAGGCATCCTTCTCGATCATGTCGAGGATCAGGCGGTTGCCGTCGTTGCCCGGCTCGATGCCGTAGATCTTGCCGTCCAGCCTGTCCTTGAACTTCGCGATGTCGGCGAAGCTCTTCAGGCCCGCGTCATAGGCACCCTGTGTCACGGCCAGGGTATACTTGGCGCCTTCCAGGTTGACGCCGACCGTTTCCACGCTGCCGTCTTCGCGCTAGGGGGCGATGTCGGCTTCCATGGTCGGCATCCAGTTGCCGAGAAAGATGTCGATGTCGCCATTCTTCAACGGGGTGTAGGTGCCGGGAACGGACAGAACCTTCACATCCGGCTCGTAGCCCAGCGCCGACAGCACGACGGACGTGGTGGCGGTGGTGGCGGTGATGTCGGTCCAGCCGACGTCGGAGAAGCGGACGGTCTTGCAGGCTGCCCCGTCGGTCGCGAACGCGCTGCCCGCAATGAACGTGGCCATGCCGGCGGCGAGGCCGATGGCGGCAAGGCTGTTGGCAAGTTTCATGATTCTCTCCCGTCATGTTTCAGATGATCTTCTGGCGACTGCGTTTCGGGCGCATCGAACCACCGAAAGACCGCCGCGACAACAGCCACCATGTCCGTCTATTCTCGGCGGATCGAAAACCGAGTTCCTTTGGGGAGGACGAACATGCGTATCGAGGGGAAAGTCTGCGTCATCACGGGAGGCGCATCCGGCATCGGCAAGGCACTGGCGGAACGGTTCCATGCGGAGGGGGCAAGGGGCATCGTCGTCGCCGACATGCAGGAAGCACCGCTGAAGGAAGTCGCGGCATCGGTCGGCGGCCTGGCCGTGGTCACCGATGTCGCCAAGGAAGCCGACATCCAGGCGCTGGTGAAGGCCGCCGAACACGCCTATGGCCACATCGACGGATTCGTCACCACCCCCGGGATAGCACTCATGGGCGGGCTGGAGGGCAGCTAGCTGGACGGGCGGAAGGCATGGGCCAGCCCCGTCAGGGGCGCATGCTCAGGGGCGAGGGGCAGGGCGGGGCGGCGGGCCGATGGGGGCTGGAGGCCAAGGGAGAACAGTGCGAGGACGACCGATCCG
>CAJYBQ010000524.1 GCA_913064755.1 uncultured Alphaproteobacteria bacterium | reverse complement strand
AAAAGCTGCAGACAGGCGGGCGTGAGGGCTCGGACACCATCGCGCCCGCTATGCGCACTGCCCGGAACCGATGGCGGGCCAGGGCGGAGGTGGGGCTGATGGGAAAGAACGATGTCGGCGGGTATCGGGAGGCTTTGGAAAAAACGCTGAACGACGCCGATACCTTGTTGGCCACCTTCAATGCCCTGCTGGATATCGCCCGCCTGGAAGGCGCCGCGGGCGCCGGTCCGAACGACAAGCTTGATCTGGCCGATATCGTCGCCGACGTCGCCGAGCTGTACGATCCCGTGGCTGAAGAAGCGGGAATAACGATTGAGGCCGTCGCCGAGCCCGGCAAAGCGATAGTGATCGGCGATCGTCGGCTTTTGTCCCAGGCGCTGGCCAACCTGGTCGACAATGCGATCAAGTACGGCGACCGGGGAACCCGGGTGTCTGTCACGGCCAGCGTCGATGCGCCGAACATCCATGTCGACGTGCGCGACCAGGGACCGGGGATCGCGCGGGAACAGATACCGCGCCTGACGGAACGGTTCTACAGGACGGACCGTGCCCGCAGTCGCACTGCCGGGGGCACCGGACTGGGACTCGCCATCGTGAAGCACATCGTGTCGCGACATCGCGGCGACCTCGTCATCCGTTCAAGGGAGGGCGAGGGATCCCTGTTCCGGGTGCGCTTGCCCCGGGCGGAATCGGCAGCCGCTCCCACGGTGGACGAACAGGTGATGAAAGATGACAATAGGTAATTAAAAATATCAGAATAATGTTTCAAATATATGATTTGAAATAATAAAATATGCGTCACACTAGTGTAACAATCCAGGGTCATAAGCGGCATCACTTTCCGATCTCCAGGAGGTTCAAGTGATCAAGAAAGTCGTCCTCGCGGCATCTGTCGCAATCGTGTTCGCCGGTGCCGCACAGGCCCGAGACCAGATCCAGATCGTCGGTTCCTCGACGGTATTCCCCTTTTCCACGGCAGTGGCGGAAGCCTTCGGTCAGAAGACCAGCTTTTCCACGCCGGTCGTCGAGTCCACCGGTTCAGGCGGTGGCATGAAGCTGTTCTGCGCCGGTATCGGCACGCAGCACCCCGACATCACCAATGCATCCCGCCGCATCAAGGCTTCGGAAGTCGAACTCTGCGCCAAGAATGGCGTCGGCGACATCACCGAGGTGAAGCTGGGCTATGACGGCATCGTCATCGCCAACGCGATCGAGGCCCCGGCCTACGACCTGACCCTGCGCGACTTGTTCCTTGCGCTGGCCAAGGACGTTCCGACCGAAGACGGCAAGTGGATCCCGAACCCCAACAAGACCTGGAAGGACGTCAACGCGTCCCTGCCCGCGGTGAAGATCGAGGTCCTGGGTCCGCCGCCGACCTCCGGCACGCGTGACGCCTTCGTCGAGCTTGCCATGGAAGGCGGCTGCAAGACCTTCGGCTGGGTCAAGGACCTGAAGAAGAAGGACAAGAATGCCTACAAGGCGGGCTGCCACACGGTGCGCGAGGACGGTGGCTACGTGGATGCGGGCGAGAACGACAACCTGATGGTTCAGAAGCTGACCTCCAACCCGAACGCGCTGGCCATCTTCGGTTATTCCTTCCTCGATCAGAACGCCGACAAGGTGAAGGGCGCCATGATTGATGGTGTCGAGCCCGAGTTCGAACTGATCGCGGACGGTTCCTACCCGGTCAGCCGTGCCCTGTTCTTCTACGTCAAGCAGGCGCACATCGGTGTCGTTCCGGGCATTGCCGAATATGTCTCCGAGTTCACCAGCGAAGCCGCCTGGGGGCCGGAAGGCTACCTCGGCGACAAGGGCCTGATCCCGATGTCCGATGCCGAGCGCGCCGAATGGAGCGCTTCCGCAAGGGGCAACGCGAAGCTGTCCATGTAAGCGAATGTCCAGGGGTCGGTGCCGTCTCTCGGCATCGACCCCGTTCATTTGCAGGAAGCTCTTCCGCATTTACACAAAATACCGCATTTCAAAACGGCACGACCGATGCCCTTATGATGTTCGGTACCCAGACCACGAGCCCCGACCTGTCCGACCAAACCAGCCAGGATACTTCGCATGATCTACTGGATTGCCCTCGCGGCGCTGGCGACCATCTGGCTGGCGTCATGGAAGATCGGCCAGGGGCAGGCGCGCGGGGTCATCGCCTCCGGTCAACGGATGCATTCCCTGCCGGGCCATTACGGTCCCTATACCGCCATTCTCGCCGTGGTGCCGGCGTTCGTTGCGCTGCTGATCTGGTCGATCTTCGAGCCGCTGATCATCGACGGCATGATCATCGGCAGCCTGCCAGCTGACAGCCAGGCGCTGGATGACCTGTTCCTGAGTGCACTGATCAGCGACATCCGCAACATGGCGGCGGGAAATCCCGTGCGGGACGCGACCGACCCCGCTGTCATCGCCGCGGCCGCGGAACTGAGTGGCTGGCAGTCCACCGCGAACATCATGCTGCTCGCGCTGCTTGGCGGCCTGGCCATCGTCGGCCTGGTGATCGGGCGCAGGCAGATCGCGCCGGAACTGCGCGCCCGCAACCGGGTCGAACGCGTCGTCACGGGGTTGCTGGTGCTGTGGTCGACCATCCCGGTGATCACACCCGCCGCGCCGGTGCGGTCGAGGTGCCGTTCTGGGACTGGTGGCTTTACCTGCTGCTGAGCGGAGCCGGAGCGGTGCTGCATCATGACAGCTATCCCGGCCTGCTCTATCGTGCCCATGCGGGCAACATGCTCGGCCCACGCGTCGGGGCCGGGGCCGCGAACGACCGGGCCTCGAGATCGGCATGGAAGAACTCGTTGAAGGCACCGAAGATCGCGGCGGGCGCCGACCCACCCGTGACGCCGCTTCGGTCGCCGAGCCCGGGGAGGCGAACACCCCGCATCGCGACCCCGGCCAGCGGAATGCCCCGCCCCACCCCGGTGGCCCGCTCGGGGGTGGGGCCGCCGAACCCCGCGCTCCCGGAGGACGGGCCCG
>CAJYBQ010000523.1 GCA_913064755.1 uncultured Alphaproteobacteria bacterium | reverse complement strand
CGGCCGGGCGCGGCGGCGCCGAGCGAGCGAGCGGCTGCGGGCCTGAACGGTTCCGGCCCTTGACCGCGCCGCGCGTTAGACGGCATCCGGCGTTTGCGGCCCAGCTGCTGCTGCTGCGTTGGCAGCATCCTCCTGCTCATCATCCAAGGCGTCCCCGCAAGCATGAACGACCACGACCGCGCCCGCAGGAACGACCTGCTGTTCGCCTTTGCGCCGGCGCTGTTCGTGCTGTTGTGGAGCAGTGGCTTCATCGCCGCCAAGGCAGGCCTCCCCCACGCGGCGCCGCCTACCCTTCTCCGCCTGCTCTAGGCCATCGTCACGCTGCTGATGACCGGGCTGGCCCTTGCCATGCGCGCGCCGTGGCCGGGAAGCTGGCGGGAAGTCCGCCATATCATGATCGCCGGGGTCCTGTTGCAGGCGATCTACTTTGCCGGGTCGTGGCTGGCCCTGGGAAAGGGCGTCGGGGCCGGGACGGCGGCGCTGATCGTCTGCCTGCAACCGGTGATGACGGCGGCGCTGGTCGGGCCGCTGCTGGGGGAACGGGTGTCGCGCCGCCAATGGCTTGGCCTGGTGCTCGGGCTGACCGGGGTCGGGCTGGTCGTGTCGCACAAGCTGGCGTCCGGCCTGGGCAGCGGGGAGGGGATCGCCTGGGCCTTCGTCGGGCTGGTCGCCATCACCTTCGGCACCCTCTACCAGAAGAAATTCTGCACCACGATGGACCCGCGATCCGGCACGGCGATCCAGTTCTTCGTCGCGTTCGTGCTGTTGACGCCACTGGCCCTGATCTTCGAGGACGGGGTGGTCCACTGGACCCCGACCTTCATCGTGTCACTGGCCTATATCGCCATCGTGCTGTCGCTGATCACCATGATCCTGCTGACCACCATGATCCAGCGCGGGGAGGCCTCGCGGGTGACCGGCTGGTTCTTCCTGGTCCCGCCCAGCGCGGCCCTGCTGGCCTGGATCGTGCTGGATGAACCATTCGGTCCGGTGGCGCTGGCCGGCATGGTCGTGGCCGCGATCGGCGTGGCGCTTGTCATGCTGCCGGGCAGGCGGTGAGGGGGCGGATCAGCCGGGAAGCCACTTCGGCGCCGGCCGGGTGGACCGGGTGAAATCATTCATGGACGTTGAAGCCCATCGGTCAGATAGTACGACGTGAATATGTGAAACTGTCGGCTGAAAGCGGGAAATCGGCAACCATGGCATTTCCAAAGTACAATCTGCGCCAGACGTCCGGCGGTTTGCTGATCGAGATGCTGGCCGATCGCGCCAGCGCCGATGACGCGCCTGCGGACGCCCGTCGTCGCTACGAGATTGCTTGTGACGTCTACATCAAGCAATGGAGCTACGCTGTCTTCAACAAGGTGTTCTTCTGGCTGTCCCTGTTGACCAGCATCGCGGTCCTGCTCTGGCCGGTTGTCCTGGCCTTCCTCAACGAATACCTGGCGGTGGACCTGATCGAATTCGCTGTCACCCAGACCATGGTGACGGCGGTATCGGGCCTCTTCATCGCGCTCTATCTTCACTACAAGGTCCGGCAGACCTCCGCCGAGACACTGTTGCGGGCCATCGCTTTCAGCGATCTCTCGACGGAGCAACTGGCCGCCATGGCCATGGAGGAACTCAGCCGCATCGACCAGGGCGTGCGTTTCCAGCAGTCATCGCGGGAGAGCGAGTGAAACCTGGCGAACCGGCTCGCCTGCGGCCTGGCCACTATCAACCCTGCCGCCGCTGCCGCCCCGTCGTTCGATCCACTGTCGCCACCGTCGTGCGGCAGGCGGCTGGTGTCAGCCCGCGGGCGTGTGATCGGCCAGGAAGGCTTCGATTGCCACGCCGGCGGCCCCGATGTGTTCCGGTTCCTTCCAGTGCTCGATCAATGTCGCGTCCGGTGCGCATTCGGCAATCCGCCGTGAGGTGAATTCCGGGTGATAGACGTCGGTTCCCATCAGCACCAGCAGCGGCACCCGGCAGGCGGCGACATCGGCCTCCGTGGCATTGAACAGCAGGTCTTCGCGCCCGAACATGTTCTGTCGGAAGCCGGTCCATTCCGCGTCGCTGACGGTCGGATGGATCGGGCGTTGTTCCGCGGCCCAGTCGTCGAACATGTCGAGGAAGGTCTGCTGGTTGTCCGCGCAGCCGATGGGCTGGAGCATGACACCCGACATGACCCGGTCCGGGATCGCCCCGGCCAGTTGCATGATGAAGGATCCGCCGATGCACATGCCCGCCACGTGGAACCGGTCGACCCCCAGGTGGTCCAGCAGCCCGATCTGGTCGTCCAGGTATGTCTGCCAGCCGTTGGCCCCGGTGATCGGTGCCGTGGACCGACCGGCATTGCGCTGGTCCATCGCGATCAGCTGATAGCCGGGCATTGCCTGCGCGAACGGGTTCCAGGGCGCCTTGCCCCAGTAGGGGATGGACGACCGCATGCCGCCGGACGCCAGCAGCAGCAGTGGAACTCCTTCGCCGTGAACCTCGTAGTGAATCCGTGCGCCCGCGCGTTCGTAGACCGGCATCTGTTGTTCTCTCCCGACAGTGTGGTGCCCGCGACAGGCAGCGCAACCTGATCCGTTCCGCGCCGGTCACGATGAATCTGCGGCAAACCTCCCGTCAATGAAAGTCCCGTGATTTCGGGATGATGCGGGCGTTGCGGGGATGCCCCCTGGTGGGTGGCGGCTGGCTGCGGGCGGGCAGGGGATTGCCGACGTGATCGGCGCGGGCCGTGGGGGATGGCATCAGGTCGTCGGAAAGATCGTTCAGCCGCGCGGAATCATCGACCAGCCGCCTGGCGACCACGTGCAGCACATCATCGTCCATCTGCACCATGCCGTGCACCGCACTCCGCCGCCATCACATCACCGCCCGCGCGCCCCGCCTCGTGCTGTCGGGCCACACCCCCCGCTCGCCTCCCCTGCTTCCGTCCCACACAGGTCGAACGCAGCCGCCCCCCGCGTTGATCTCACGTGCGCGCCTCACTCG
>CAJYBQ010000522.1 GCA_913064755.1 uncultured Alphaproteobacteria bacterium | reverse complement strand
AAGATAATCGGCGAAAGATTATCGCGATTGCGCGTGAATAATTGTAGTTCCTGCTCCAATTCAACGCGGCTATTGTTATAGTATTCTACTCTTAGTGTAGACGCCCAGACTGCCTGATTGTTATGCCTTACCTGGAAAAGCCAAGCCCTGAAAACAGCTACGCCAAGACTCATGCGGCGTTACTCGTGTCTAGCTACAAGCGCTTCACCGGGAAAGATCTCTTGCCTGACGAGATTGCCAGTGGTGATATCCCGCGAGTCCTTTTCGAGGCTCATTTCGGATTGGTCTCCCATAACACAGACTCTGTGCCTGTTTTTAACTACGGCAACCAAACCGCATTGACGGCGTTCGAACTGGAATGGAAATCGCTCTACACCTTCCAGTGCCGGTCCATCGAACGCTATCGCCACGGTCGGGTGCTGTTCGCCGGTGACGCTGCCCACCTTGTGCCGATCCTCGGCGTGCGCGGCCTGACCTCCGGCATCGACGACGCGGGCAACCTTGCCTGGAAGCTGGCGGCGGTGATCCAGGGGATCGGAGGCGACCGACTGCTGGACAGCTACAGCGAGGAACGGGTCTTCGCGGCGCACGAGAACATCAGCCAGGCACGCAAGAGCACCCTGTTCATGACGCCACCGTCGCGGGGTCACACGCTGATGCGGGACGCGGCGCTCAGCCTTGCCGTGGCGCATGAATTCGCGCGCCCGCTGGTCAATCCACGCCAGACGACCGCGATTGTCTTCCCCACGTCCATCATCAACACGCCGGATACGCTTGGCGGGGATCGCCCGCCGGTCGGCGCGACGCTGCCCACCTGCCCCGTGGAATGGCGGGACGGCAACCGAACGCAAGCCTGCCACCTGCTCGACCATGTCCGACTGCGTCCGACCATCGTCCAGTTCGGCGACCACCGCGCCGCGCTGGCGGAGGCCTCGTCGGGCCATGCGGTCGATGTCGTCACATTGCTCGACAGGCCAGATCCGGCGTTCGACGGTCCCTGCCTGATCGACAACTGGCAGCGGGCGCGCGCGGTTCTTGGTGCCAGCGGCCCCGATGAAGGGATTCTCGTCCGCCCCGACGGCCACATCGCCGCCCGCTGGACATCGCCGGACGTCGGATTCATCAGGGATGCCCTGCGGCGCGCCCTGGGCCTGGAGGCAAGCACATGACGGATCAGCCCATGGACCTGGCCGCGCTGGAAACCTGGTGGGAATCCCTTGCGGCCGGTATTGACCGCGCGGGACCGGAGCACGAGGCCCTGTTCCTTGCCAAGCTGGCCCTGCTGCTGGGTCGGGAGGTTGGCGACACCGAGACCTGCCAGCGCCTGCTGCAGACCGCGCTGGAGGACCTGACCTGACCCCGGACGCCAACCCGGATGCGGAAGCCGGGCGGATCATCCGACCAAGGGTGAACCCGCGCCAGCGGCTGGCGCGGCTGGGCTATCGGGCGCTCTATGTCACCTATCGTGTTGCCAGCATACTGGTCCGCCCGCGCATGCGGGGCGCCCTGGTTCTGGTACAGGTCGATGACCGCATCCTGCTGGTGCGCAATTCCTACAATTCCTGGTTCACTCTGCCGGGTGGCCGGGTCGACAGGGGCGAGAGCTTTGTCGGCGGGGCGGCGCGCGAACTGCGGGAGGAAACCGGACTGCGCGTGGCGGAGGCTGACCTGGCCCGGGTGCTGGCGACGACCCATCACTGGCAGCAGCGGACCGAACGGATAGAGATTCATGCGATCAGCATGACGGACCGGCCGCCCGTCAGGCTGGACCCGGTCGAGATCGCGGAAGCCCGCTGGGCGACGCTGGACGAGGCGCTGGCCCTCGACCTCTATCCACCGTTGCAGGATTACCTGGCGACAACGCGAAACGCCTCGGACACGTAGAACAGGGGCCGCGCAAGGACCCGGCCTTCCTGCGCCAGTGTCATCAGGTGCCAACCAGAGGTGCCCCCCGCCCCTCGCCCGAAAATTGCGATCACGCGCAGGAAGAGGCCCTGGCAGCGCGACGGGCAACCAGGGTGGCCGACTGGATACCCGCCGCACGAACCGTGCTGCGGTGCGTGACCTGCCAGAGGCTGTCCGGCAGGCGGCTGTCGATCCGGACAGGTCTGCAGCCGCCGACACGCCGTGGCGCCAGCCTGTGGGCTACAGTCCAGAGCGCCATGTTGATCCCGGCCAGGCTGAACGCCGCCGGGGCCAGGCCCGCGATGGCAAGTTGCCCGCCGGGCCGCAACACCCGCGCCGATTCCGCCAGGAAGCGGTCGATGGCATCTGCAGACAGCAGGTCGAGCACATAGGTGGCAACAACCAGGTCGGCAGACCGGTCCGGCAAGGCAAGACCACCGTCACCAGCGCAGTCGCGCAACACGGCCCGGTCACCGAAACCGCTCAACCGCCGCGCTGCCGCATCCCGCATGGTGGTGCTGACATCCAGTCCGAGCCATGCCGCATCATCGGAAAGATGCCGACCGAGCAGCATCTCCGCGAAGCTGCCCGTGCCGGGGCCGAGTTCGACCACCTGCGCCACGCCGGTGAAGTCCAGGTTGTCGATCAATCGTGCGAACGCCGGTGCCGCATACCGCATCTCCCGATCCTGCCCCTGGCCCAGCGCGTCGTAATGGGCACGCGCGGCATCCACGGTCAGGGTCGGGGCAGAGCGATCGGTTACCGGCATCAGGCGGGCCAGCGTCCCTTTGCCATGTCGCGCCAGGCGTCCTTCAGGCCATCGCGGAAATCAGGCCCTGCGATCTCGATCAGCGCGCCCGGGCGATGATGCACGGGCAGGTTCTTCAGGTTCATCTCCAAGATCCGTATTTGTTCTCCTCCCCGCACCTCCAGCTCTGCTGCGCTCCCCAGCCCCGCTTATGACATCATCCAGGTTAGTCACCCGACTCACCTGACCCACCTCACCACCCTCCGCCGCATCTCCCGCCGTCGCATCCTCCCCACTGCGAGCTCCTGGCACGGGGCGGCGTGTCACTCCTCTAT
>CAJYBQ010000521.1 GCA_913064755.1 uncultured Alphaproteobacteria bacterium | reverse complement strand
TTCATCCTGGCACCGCGGGACATGGTCGTGGAGAGGCTGTTGCCTAACGCGCCATTGCCGGGGCAAAGCCCAGGTGGGCACCGCCGTCCACCAGCACGAACTCGCCCGTGACCAGCTCGGAACCCTTGATCAGCCAGAGGATGATCTCGGCATTGTCTTCCGGCGTCGAGACCCGCTGCAGCGGCAGGCTGCGCTGCTGGTTCTCGAGCAGGCGATCGTATTTCTCCTGGCCCATGCCATTGGCCAGCCAGCGGGACTGGATCATGCCGGGGCAGATCGTGTTGACGCGGATCTCCGGGCCGAGGGACCGGGCCAGCGACATCGTCATGGTGTTCAGCGCACCCTTGGATGCCGCGTAGGCAATGCAGGAACCGATACCGGTCACACCGGCGATCGACGACACGTTGGTGATGGACGCCTTGCCCGCGGCACGCAGGTGCGGTTCGGCCCACTTGGCCATCTGGTAGGGGCCGATGACGTTGACGGCATAGATGTCCTGGAAATCCTGCGCCGACAGGGCGGACAGGTCGGACTGATCGGCGAACTTGGTCGTGCCGGCATTGTTGACCACGTGGTTCAACTGCCCCCACTTGTCCATCGCCGCATCAACCAGGCGCTTGCAGTCGGCGTCCTCCGCCACGTTCGCCTGCACGGTGATCGCCTCCACACCCAGGTCGCGGCAGGCCTGCGCGGTCTCACCGGCTTCCTTGTCACTGCGGGTATAGTTGATGACGACGTTGCAGCCGTCGGTCGCGAGCGCGCGCGCGACGGCGGCCCCGACACCCGTGGCAGAACCCGTGACGATGGCCGCCTGGCCCTTCAGATCGATCATGTTGCCGTTCCCCTATCCTGTTTGCCCCGTTCAGGGGCCATGAACCAGATGAATGCGAGTACTTCCGCCGCGATGATGGCCAGCAATCCGACCTGGTATCCCTCGCTGGCATAGCCGCCAAGGTCGGTGCGCGGAAACTGGTCGATGACCCAGCCTATACCCGACGCGGTGGCGAAGACCCCGATGAAGACAAAGACGTTCAGCGCCGTATTGACCCGGCCTGCGAGCTTCAGGTCGAACCGGCCGCACAGCAGCGGGAAGGCAAGAGCGGAGATGTTCGAGCTCAATCCCAGCAGGATCCACGGCCAGTGCGCATGCGGTGCAACCTCCATGGCGATGGAGCCCTGGGCAAACAGCAGCCCGAGCACGCCACAGCCCATGACGACCCCCAGCGGCACCCCGCGCCGGGTCAGCACATCGGCGACCACGCCGCCCGCCACGAAGCCGATCGTCAGCGCCAGGGAAAGCGTCTGCAGGTAGACCGCGACCCCGCCCTGGTCGAAACCGGCCACATCCTTCAGCCACAACCCGGCCCATTGGGTATGGATGGCCATGCCCGTGGACATGGTCAGGATCGCGATGGGCGCGATGCGCCAGAAATAGCGGCTGCCGTAGACCAGGCGCAGACTGCCCAGCAATTCGCCAAACGGCACCGCGGCGGCACTGCCGGGCTTTTCCGGCACGACGAAGAGGATCAGCATGGCCGAGGCAACCGTGGCGGCGGCGATATAGAAGAACAGCTCCTGCCAGCCGACACCCATGTCCCCCAGCAGGAACTCGACCGGCGTGGTCGCGGTCAGTGCCCCAAGTCCCCCGAGACCCAGCAGGCAGCCGTTGACCAGCGGCCAGCGTGATTGCGGGAACCAGAGCGTGATCGCCTTCAGCGACCCCATCAGACCCCCGGCACAGCCAAGTCCGATCATGGCGCGCCCGACGATCAGGGTCTCGGCGTTCTGGCCCAGTCCGAAGACCACTGCCCCCGTTGCCGCGATCAGCATCAGCACCGCCAGGCAGCGGCGCGGACCGTAGCGGTCCAGCATCATGCCAAGCGGCAGCTGCGCCAGCCCGAAGGCCAGGAAATAGGCCGCGCCGACCAGCCCCAGCACATCCGCGTCCAGCGCCAGGTCATTGCGGACCCGGTCCCCGATCAGGGACGGCAGTGCGCGATAGAGATAGGAGAGAAAATAGCCGGAGGCGAACGGCAGGAAGACAATCAGGACAATTCGCATCCAGTAGCCGCGGTCGGGTTCCATCCCATCCGCCGCTAGTCGTGTCGCAGACTCTGACCGGCTCACGCTTTTTCCTCCCCCTGCCACCGGTTGCGCCGGCGATCCTGTACACGCGTTATAGCGCCCTCCAGACGCGCGAGCCATGCCACAGACGGTTGGCCGACCATTGCCAGACGATTGCCGTCGCCATGCGCAAGCATTGCCAAGGGGTGCAGGTGACGGGCAACCTGCGCGGATGCGCATCTGTCACCACATGATCATGCTAGCGGTGGCCCTGGCCTGCCTGCTGTCCAGTGCCAGCGCGCAGGAAGGCGGGACCTACAAGCCGGAGGTGATTGTCATCGCCGATGGTGGCGGCCCCTGCACACTCGACGGCCGCTACCTGGGCGAGGCCATCAGCCGCCTGCTCGCCCTGCGGCAGGGACGACCGCCGATCCGCACGAAGATATTCGTCCGCGTGCGGTCGACATGGCGCTTCGACGGCTGTCACGATCACCTGGACATCCACTACAACACCCACCGGACCCGGGGCAGCAGCGCGCACGAGATATTCTATACCCCGCATACCAACCACCTGGACTTCGCCGCCCCGCTGGATGCGCGACAGGAACGCTACGACGCGGCGCGGGATGCGGCCATCGAACTGTTCAACCGCACCAACCGGCACCTCGACCTGATCCCGATGAACTGATCGGGACGACGGCCTGTCAGCCCTCCGGCCCGTGCCATGAAACGGCGAGCATCGTCAGGTCATCGGATTGACCATGCCCCCCGACGAAGCCGGCAATCGACGCGCTGATCCTGCCCAGCATGGCATCGCTGTCGCTGCCCGGTTCCAGTGCGGCCAGCTCGCCGTCCAGCCGCCCACCGCCGAACTCGTTGCCATCAACGTCCTGTGCCTCCGTCACGCCATCAGTCACCATCAGCAACGTGTCGCCCGGTGAAA
>CAJYBQ010000520.1 GCA_913064755.1 uncultured Alphaproteobacteria bacterium | reverse complement strand
CTCCCGAGGCGGAAGTTCGCGGACTAGATCTGCGAGTAGGACGTGCGGGCCCCGGGACCAAGTTGCGGGGCACGGTTGTGGTTCCTGACTGTGCCGGTGGCATCGGCGAACGGCCGCGGGGCGGTGATGCCGCCTCCGCCCCCGTACCGCTCCACAGAGGTGGCGAGCCCGACACCGCGCAGCTTGCCGTCTGCTTCCGCCTGCTTGCGCCGGGCGTCGAAGCCGTCCCAGTCAGCAGCCTTCATGGCGTCTTCCATGCAGGCCGTAAACTCACCGGAATCGATGACGTCACCCAGACCCATGGTATGGGGCATCTCTGCCGGCGTCGGGAAGTTGCGTCGGCGAATCTCGTCGGGGGTCAGACCCATCTCGATGGCCACGCGATCCACCAGCCGTTCCACGATATAGGCCGCCTCAGGGCGACCGGCACCGCGATAGGCGTCGGTCGGCACGGTATTGGTCATGACGCCCAGCACGGAGACATGGCAGACCGGAATCTTGTAGAGGCCGGTATACATGCCCGCGCAGGCATCGGTCGGCACGAAGGGGCCGAAGTTGGCGAGATAGGCACCCATCGCGGCATAGGTCGTGGCGCGCAGGGCCTGGAACCGGCCGTCCTTGTCCATCGCCAGGTCGGCAATCGTGACATTGTCGCGTCCGTGGCTGTCGGACAGGAAGATTTCCGACCGTTCACCGGTCCAGCGCACGGGGCGTTTCAGCCGCTTGGCGGCCCAGAGGGTCAGGCAGGCTTCGGGATACAGGAATGCACGGGTGCCGAAGCCGCCGCCGACATTGCCCGTCAGCATGCGCAGCTTTTCCATCGGGATCGACAGCATGCCGGCCAGCATCTGCAGGTGCATCGCCGGTCCCTGCGTCGGGATGAAGACCGTGAAGCGTTCCGTCTCCGGGCTGTAATCCACGGCGGCGGCGCGCGGCTCCATCGGGTTGGAGACGAGGCGGTTGTTCACGACGCGGATGCTCGTGACCCGGTCGGCCTTGTCGAACACCTCGTCAACGGCGGTCTTGTCGCCCTTGCCATAGCGGAACACCACGTTGTCGGGAATGTCGTCCCAGACCGGGTTCGCGCCGGGCTGCGCGGCCTCGTAGGTGTCGGTGGCGACGGGCAGGTCGTCGATTTCCAGTTCGATCAGGTCGGTGGCATCGCGGGCCTGTGCAAGGGTCTCGGCGACGATGAAGGCCACCGGTTCACCCACGTGGCGGACCTTGTCGGTCGCCAGGATGGTGCGCGGCGGGCGGGGGTGGTCGCTGCCATCCTCGTTCTTCACGCCGGTCAGGCAGAGCAGGTTGCCCACCTTGTCCGCCGCCAGTTCGTCGCGGGTCAGGATCTCCACCACGCCGGGGGAATGCCGCGCGGCGTCCACGTTCAGGTGGGTGATGGTTCCATGCGCGACGTTGGAGCGAAAGACGAAGCCACGCAGGGCGCCGGTCACCTCGACATCGTCGGTATAGCGGCCGAGGCCGCGCAGCAGGTCCTGGTCTTCAGTTCTGAGGGCACGTGAGCCAACGCCGAATTTCATGTGATGTACTCCGGATCAGAAAAGGGTGTTGCGGTTCGCGTGCCCGCAATCGACGGTGACGATGGTGCCGCTGATGTAGCTGGCCCGGTCGGACGCCAGAAAAGCCACCGTGTCGGCGACTTCGCGTGGCGTGCCCGCGCGGCCCAGCGGCAGGTTCTGCATCAGTTCTTCCCAGCGTTCCGCGTCGCCCAGCTTGGCTTCCGCCGTGTCGCGGAACCGGGCGATGATGCGGTCGGTCAGGATCGCGCCGGGATTGACGCCGACCACGCGGATGTTGTCGGCGGAACTGGCCCCGCCCATGGCTTTCGTGAAGGCCATCAGGGATGCATTGCCAGTCGATCCGGCGATGTAGACCGCGTCCATCTTTTCTCCCGCCATGCCGATGACATTGACGATGGTGCCGAAGCCGCGGGTCTTGAAGCGGGCATAGTAGTCGCGGGTCATGTTGATGAAACCATAGACCTTCAGGTCCCAGGCTTCCCGCCAGCGCTCTTCCGTCACCGCCTGCAGGTCACCGCCGGGAATCGCCCCGGCATTGTTGACCAGGATGTCGGGCAGGGGGCAGTCCGCGGCGACCCTGGCGACCGATGCACTGTCGCCCAGGTCGGCGGCCGTGGTCGTCACCGTGCAATGATAGGTCTGGGTCAGGACGTCGGCGGCATGTTGCAGCCGCCCCGGATCAACCGACACCAGGTGAACATTCGCGCCTTCCTGTGCGAAGACTTCCGCACATGCAAAGCCGATCCCCCGCGAACCGCCCGTGATCAGGACGGTCTTGCCCTTCAATGCCAGATCCATGCTCGTCGTCGCTCCCCATTCATCCCCATTTGCGGGATACCTTACCGTCCCGCCGTGCATTCTCATATGGGGTAAGTTCCGGTGCGCCCGGATCAGGCGCTTTCGATGCCGTCCCAGTCGATGGCGTCGAGCTTCAATGCCCGATCAACCGGCGGCATCGGGTATTTCAACGGTGTGCCGCAGTTGAACAGGATCGTGTGTGCCTTCGGGTCCAGCCGTCCATCACCGACGGCGATGCGCCAGGCGGCCAGGGTCGCCGCGCCCTCCGGCCCCAGCAGGACCCCATCGTCGCGGGCCGCGTCGGCCTGGGCGGCGTCTGCCGCGTCCGCCTGCGCCGCGCTTGCAGCGTCCGCGACGGCCTGCGCTTCGGCGGCGGCGCGGTCGGCGGCCGTCTCGGGCTCGGCGTTGGCCGCATCGCGGCCTGGGGGCAATTGCGGCTTCGAAAGCGCCGCCAGTTGGGCCTCGGTCACAACGCCGACCGATTCCGCCGTAATCGCGTGCCTTTCCGGCTCCAGCCAATCCGGCAAACCGATGGCCATCACCAGGACCAGGGGCAGATGGCCAGCCAGGGATACCGCAAGCGCGACGCGCATTAACCGCCCCTTCCGTCCCGCTGCTCCGCCACGCGGGTAAGCTTATGTCTGCCAGCCGACGTCACAGCACCCCCTACCGACCCGAACAGTACGCA
>CAJYBQ010000519.1 GCA_913064755.1 uncultured Alphaproteobacteria bacterium | reverse complement strand
CCGCGCGCCCCCAGGGGGAGGCGTGCGGGGGCGCGGGTGTGCGCGTTCGCGTGGCCGGCGGCGCCCGTTCCGGCGGGCTTCTTCTGGAGGCGCCAGAGCAAGGGGGTGGCGGGGCCGCCCCAGCTCTGCAGGTAGGTGGCGCGGACGTGGTAGATCTGGCCAAGGCGCCCCTCTCGCAGGAGCTTCCACGCGGTCGCGATCGCGGGCGATCGCCGGTAGTTGAACCAGACGAAGGTCTTGGCCTTGCGGCTCTTCTTGGGCTGATCGCCCTTGTGGTCATCGCCAATATCGGCGCCGAACGCCGTCTCTATGTAACAGATCTGGGCATGGCGGTTGGCGTGCTGACCGGTGCCGGGGACCACTTCATGGCCGGTGGCGACGTGAAGGGCATGCACGAGTACCTGGGTACCGCGAGCGAAAGCGAGATCCAGGCCTATTTCGTCAACCGCATCCATGACCTGCACCCGATCATGTATTCCATGCGCCGGATGCCGAAGCCGATCATCGCCAAGGTGCGCGGCGCCGCCGCCGGTGCCGGCGTGTCCATGGCCGCGGCCTGCGACATGGTGATTTCCGAGGAAAGCGCCTTCTACACGCTGGCCTATGTCCATATCGGCACCACGCCGGACGCCTCGTCCAGTTTCCACCTGCCCCGCGCGGTCGGGATCAAGAAGGCGATGGAGATGACCATGCTGGGCGACCGGCACACGGCGCAGCAGATGGCCGACGCCGGGCTGGTGAATTTCGTCGTGCCGGACGCGGAGCTGGACGCGGAAACCGACAAGCTGGCGACACGGCTGGCCAACGGCCCGACCTTCGTGCTCGGCCAGGGCAAGCGGTTGATGTACCGCAGCCTGGAGAACGCGTTCGAGAGCCAGCTGCAGTTCGAGGCCGAATGCTTCGCCGAATGCGCCAGGCGCGAGGATTACCGCGAAGGCGTCAATGCCTTCGTCGAGAAGCGCAAGGCCCGGTTCACCGGCAAGTAGGCTGACTGCCGGGACCAGATCCGGAATCGAATACCGGAATCGAGAACCGAAGGCGGCCAAAGGGCCGACAGACCACGCCGACCCGGACCGGCCCGCCGCACCACCAATGTGCCGCGGGCCGGTCCCGGCGGCCAACGAGAACACGAACAACGATCGGGAAGTGGCATGTCCAACAACGAGATGACGGGCGGCGAGGCCCTTGCGCGCATGTTCCAGGCCTATGGCGTGGGGCCGATGTTCGGCATGGGCGGGTTCCAGTTGCTGCCGTTCTACGACGCGGTGCGGCGGCTGGGCCTGAACCACAACCTGGTCAATGACGAACGCTTCGGGGCCTTCGCGGCGGATGCCTATGCCAAGGTCTCCGGGCGTGTCGGGGTCATCGACGCCACCCTGGGGCCGGGGGCCACCAACCTGGTCACCGGCCTGGTGGAATCGCTGAACAGCGGCACCCCCATCGTGGCGCTGGTCGGCGACAGCCACCGGGCGCATTCGTGGAAGAACATGACCCAGGAATCCCGCCAGACCGAGATCCTCGCCCCCGCCGCCAAGGAGATGATCCGGGTGGAACGGATCGAGCGGATACCCGAACTGATGACCCGCGCCTTCGCCGTCGCCACCTCCGGCCGGCCCGGTCCGGTGGTCATCGACGTGCCGGAAGACATCGCCCACGACACCCATCCCTTCGACCCGTCGGAATTCGAGATCGACCCGGCCTACCAGTCCGCGCCCTCCATCCGGTCGCGTCCCGCGCGGGAGGATGTGGAGCGCGCCGCGGCCCTGCTCGCCAGGGCGAAGCGGCCGATGATCCTGGCCGGCGGCGGCGTGCATATCTCGCAGGCCTGGGACAGCCTGCACCGGCTGGCCACCATCGCCGCGCTGCCGGTAGCGCATACCATGACCGGCAAGGGCGCGATTGCCTGCACCGATCCGCTGAGTGCCGGCCTGTTCGGGCGCTATGACCGCATCGCCAACGCCATGATCGAGGAAGCGGACGTGCTGCTGGTCGTCGGCTGCAAGCTGGGGGAGATCGCCACCAAGCGCTACGTCCTGCCCGGCGCGGGCAAGACCATCATCCACCTGGACATCCTGGCGGAGGAATTCGACCGCACCACCGCCGCCAGCGTCCGCCTGTGGGGCGATGCGCGCGAAGGCTGCCGCGACCTGGCCGATGCCCTGTCCGATTCGGTCCCCGACGCCGACCGCCGGGCCTGGGCCGATGCCGTGCCGGGGCGCATGGCGACGTGGCGGGCATCGGTGCAGGACCGGCTGACCTCCGACGAGGTGCCGGTGAACATGGCGCGCATGCTGAACGAACTGAACGGCATGCTGCCCGACGACGCGCTGCTGGTCGCCGACGGCGGCTTTGCCGCCCATTGGGGTGGCCTGCTCTACGACCAGCCGCGCGCGGGTCGCGGGTTCGTGCCGGACCGGGGCTTTGCCTCCATCGGCTACGGCCTGCCCGGCGCCGCCGGGGCCAGGCTGGCCGCGCCCGACCGTTCGGTCTTCGCCATCACCGGCGATGGCGGCTTCAACATGATGATCGGGGAACTGGAGACCGCGCGCCGCCTGGGCGTCGGCTTTGCCCTGATGGTGGTGAACAATGCCGCCTCCGGCTACGTCAAGGCGCTGCAGCACCTGATGTACGGCAGTGACAACTACCAGTCGTCGGACCTGAAGGAAGTGAACTACGCGAAGGTGGCGGAGGCGATGGGCTGTCGCGGCATCCGCGTCGAGCATCCCGACCAGCTGCAGGCCGCCATCGCCGCAGGGCTGGAAACGACCGATGGCCCCTGCATCATCGACGTCGTCGTCACCCGCGACCCGGCGAAGATGCTGCCCGCCGTGGACAACCGCACGGTCCAGGCCAGAAAAGGCGACCGCGTCGCCTGAGCCTGCGTGCCGCGCGGCAAACACATTTCCAGGCGGCGTGCCCGGGCTTGACGCCGAAAGGCTGGGCACGCGGATCAAGTCCGCGTGCGCCGTGGGAAGGTTGTGGCGCCCCATCCCACACCCGGACGGCGTGCCCGGGCTTGACCCGGGTACCCA
>CAJYBQ010000518.1 GCA_913064755.1 uncultured Alphaproteobacteria bacterium | reverse complement strand
GCGTCGCGCGGAGCGCTGACACGTGCCGTCACGCTTGCGTCCACGTGGGCGAGCGTGGGCGGTAGCTGGGGAACGGGTTCCAACCTCGCCGGTTGAGGACGCGATTTGGCCAACGATAGCCATCCCGGCCCCGGCGTCCAGATGCTGACGCATCGGCGCGGGGATGGCATGATGGGTCATGACCGGTTTCGACGACACGCATCACGTTCACCTGCGGCCCGGGGTGCCCGCCGACCTTGCGCCCTGCGTCTTGCGCTGGGAGGGTTTCCGGGACCTGCACGCGAGGCCATTCACCCACCTGATGCCCGCCGACACCTTCGTGCCCCTGATCCTCAATTTCGGTGACCCGTACCACATCCATGCCGGGCATCGGCCAACTGACACGGGGCTGCACGACACCTTCGTGGCCGGGCTGACGGACCGTTTCACGGTGGTCCGGTCAGCCGGCTCGATCTACTGCATGCAGGTCGATTTCACTCCCCTTGGCGCCCGTGCCTTCCTGCACCTGCCGCTGAACGAGATCGCGGGCCAGGTGGTCAGCCTGCAGGACCTGCTGGGGCGGGCCGGGCGCGACCTGGCCGAACGCCTTGCCGCGTGTGGCAGTTGGCCGGACCGTTTCGCCCTGCTGGAACATTTCATCCGCCACCGCGTCGCGGAGGGACCGGCACCGTCGGCATTGGTCGGACAGGCCATGCGCCGGATCATGACATCCTCCGGCAGGGTCCGCGTCGGGGTGCTGGCCGACAGTCTCGATATCAGCCGGGAACACCTCGCTCGGCGATTCGCGGCAGATGTGGGGATCAGCCCCAAGGCCTTCGCCCGGATCATCCGGTTCCGACATGCCGAGGAGAGCCTGAGGCAGGGCCGGGCCGCAGCCGTCGAGATCGCCATCGACGCCGGCTACGCCGACCAGGCCCACATGAGCCGGGAAGTCAGGCGCATGTCGGGCCTGCCCCCCTGCGACCTGTAGGGCGCGCCCCGGATCACATTTGTTCAAGCCACCGGGGCCGACGCCCTCCAGAATGCCGCCATTGCAGCCAGGATGGAGCCATGATCATGAACCGCACACCCGTCGAGCCCCCGCGCATCTACCTCACCCGTCGCTACCGCGACTGCCCGGCCATGATCGACTGGCTGGTCGACGTGATCGGTTTCACCCGGCATTTCGTCGTGGAGGACGGCGCGGGCGGGATCGCCCACGCCCAACTTGCCTTCGGCTCTGCCATCATCATGGTCGGCAGCGTGCGCGATGACGCATTCGGCCAGGCAGTGGGCCAACCCGGCGCGGTTGGTGATGGCACCTCCGTCTACATCGCCGTCGACGATGCCGACGCGCTCCACGCCAAGGTCGTTGCGGCGGGCACGGACGTGCCGCGGCCGCCGGAGGACACGGACTATGGCAGCCGCGAATTCTCCTGCCGTGATGCTGAAGGGCTCTACTGGAACTTCGGCACTTACTGGCCGAGGGTCGGCGATGCACCGGAATGAAGGGCGCAGGCGGATTCCGCCGGGGCCGTGCTCAGCCCCGCTCCCGACGTCGGCGCCGTCTGCCCGCGCCTGACCCGTCCGGGTTCGGCGGGTCACGGCGGGCGGGCAGTTCGACCGCGGCGGCAAGGTGGGGGAAGTGCTCCACCTTGTTGGGCAGGGCCATGGCATTGACGAAATGCTCCTGGAACTTCGGTTCCAGCGCGGTCTCGATCTTCTCCACGTCCTTGACCAGCTGCTCCACTTCCCGGCGGTGTCCCCGGTTCAGCAGGGCCATGCGGGCACCGGTCCCGGCGGCATTGCCGACGGCGGCGACATGCTTCAGATCGCAATCCGGGATCAGGCCCAGCACCATGGCGTACTTCGGATCGATGTAGCTGCCGAAGGCCCCGGCCAGCCGCACCCGCTCCACCGTCGCCACTTCCAGCTTGTCCATCAGCAGGCGGATACCGGCATAGAGGGCTGCCTTGGCAAGCTGGATCGCGCGGACGTCGTTCTGGCTGATGCTGATCTCCACGTCGCCGTGCCACAGCACGTAGGAATGGGTCCGACCGTCGGCGCGCACGCGATCGCTCTGTGCCATGCGGGTGCCGTCGATCACCCCGTCCTCGGTGATGATCCCGGCCAGGAACATCTCCGCGATCGTCTCCACGATGCCGGAGCCGCAGATGCCGGTGACCCCCACCGCGGGCATGTTGATGGCGAATTCCGGCGAATCGGACCAGTCGTCGCAGCCAATGACCTTGATGCGGGATTCCAGGGTGACCGGGTCGATCCGCACGCGCTCGATCGCCCCCGGTGCCGCCCGCTGACCGCAGGAGATTTCCGCCCCCTCGAAGGCCGGGCCGGTGGGCGACGAACAGGCCAGCACCCGTTCACGGTTGCCCAGCACGATCTCCGCATTGGTACCGATATCGACCAGCAGGGTCAGCGCATCCGCCTTGTGCGGCGCTTCGGCCAGGGTCGCGGCAGCGGCATCCGCGCCAACGTGCCCGGCGATGCAGGGCAACACGTAGACCCGTGCCCCCTGGTGAAACGACAGCCCGATTTCCCGGGCCGGCAGCGCCACGGGTCCCGAAACGGCCAGCGCGAAGGGCGCGCCGCCAAGTTCCCGCGGGTCGATGCCGAGGAACAGGTGGTGCATGACCGGATTGGCCACGAAGGTGGCTTCCATGATCTCTGCCACCGTCGCATCGGCCTGCGCCGCGACCTTGGTGGCCAGCCCGTTAACCGCGCCGCGCACGGCACCGATCAGGTCGGGCAGCCCTTCCGGGTTCATCATCACGTAGGACACCCGGCTCATCAGGTCCTCGCCGAAGCGGACCTGCGGATTGGCCGTTCCGGCGGATGCCACGGTGCGCCCGCCCATCAGATCGATCAGGCTCGCGGCGATGGTGGTGGAACCGATAACGACCGCCAGCCCGAACATACGTTCCCGGAAGCCGGGCCAGCGACCGGCCCGGCCCGGCCCGTCACCGGCAGCACGCCTCGCGCCCCGCACCCTCACGTTCCCCAACACCCGTGTCAGCCAACCCCGCGCGCACTCG
>CAJYBQ010000517.1 GCA_913064755.1 uncultured Alphaproteobacteria bacterium | reverse complement strand
CGCCGGTCCGGCATGTCCGCATCCAACGACCCCGGCCTGTCCGCCGTGCTGACCGCCGATACCCCGGCGGTATGCCTGGTGGGCAAGTCCTGGGACTTCCACGTCGACGTGGCGCTGAACGTGCCGCGGGAGGAAAACCTCGCCTCCATCCGCGAAAGCATCGCCGCCGCGGTCGCGCGCGGCCGGGAAGCCATGTTCGACGCCGAACACTTCTTCGACGGCTATCGCGACAACCCCGAATACGCCATTGCCTGCATCGAGGCGGCGGTGGAAGGCGGCGCGCGCTGGGTGGTGCTCTGCGACACCAATGGCGGCACCCTGCCCGCCGACGTGGAACGCATCGTCGGCGAGGCCGCGAAGCGCGTGCCGGGCGCGAAGCTGGGCATCCACGCCCACAACGACACGGAGAACGCGGTGGCCAATTCGCTGGCTGCCGTCCGTGCCGGTGTCCGCCAGGTCCAGGGCACGCTGAACGGGCTGGGGGAGCGGTGCGGCAATGCCAACATCATCTCCCTGATCCCCAGCTTCTGCCTGAAGCCGCTCTACACGGAACACCTGAAGACCGGCGTCGGGCCGTCGGAACTGCGCCACCTGACCAGCACGTCGCGGCTGCTGGACGAACTGCTGAACCGGGCGCCGAACCGCAACCAGGCCTGGGTCGGGGAATCGGCCTTCGCGCACAAGGGCGGCCTGCATGTATCCGCCGTGCAGAAGGACCCGAAGACCTACGAACACATCGAACCCGAACTGGTCGGCAACCGCCGCCACGTGCTGGTGTCCGACCAGGCCGGCCGGTCGAACATCCTGGCCCGCATGGCGGAGGTCGGGATCGACGTCGACCCGAAGGACAGCCGCGTCACCCGCCTGCTGGAGCAGGTGAAGCAGCGCGAGTTCGAGGGCTATTCCTACGACGGGGCGGAGGCGAGTTTCGAACTGATGGCCCGCCGCGCGCTGGGCGAAGTGCCCGACTACTTCAAGGTCGACCGGTTCCGGGTACTGGTGGAACGCCGCTACAACGCCCGTGGCCAGTTGACCACCGTGTCGGAAGCCACCGTGAAACTGTTCGCCGGGGGCAAGGAACACCTGACGGTCGGCGAGGGCAACGGCCCGGTCAACGCGCTCGACATGGCGCTGCGCAAGGGCATGCCGGTCTATTCGGAGGTGCTGAAGACCCTGCACCTGGTGGACTACAAGGTGCGTATCCTGAACGGCGGGACCGAGGCCGTGACCCGCGTGCTGATCGAAAGCGCCGACACGTCCGGGGAACGCTGGTTCACCGTCGGCGTGTCACCCAATATCGTCGAGGCCAGCTTTGATGCGCTGCATGATGCCATCACCTTCAAGCTGTTCCGGGACGGTGCAAGGGCGATCTGATGGCCGGAACCGACCGCAGGATGCAGGACGCCGCGCTGGCACAGCCTGCCATCATTCTGGTGCGGCCCCAGATGGGCCAGAACATCGGTGCCGCCGCGCGCGCCATGCTGAACTTCGGGCTGGGGGAAATGCGCCTGGTCGCGCCGCGTGACGGCTGGCCCAACGAGGACGCGCGCGCCATGGCATCCCGCGCCGACGAGGTGCTGGACCACGCCACCGTCTTCGACACGGTGGCCGACGCCGTCGCCGACCTGCACCGCGTCTATGCCACCACCGCGCGCGGACGCGAACTCGCCAAGCCGATCATGCAACCGCGTGAGGCAGCGGAGACCGGGCACCGGCTGATCGCCGAGGGGGAGCGCGTGGGCTTCCTGTTCGGTGGCGAACGTGCCGGGCTGGACAATGACGACGTGGCCCTGGCCAATGCCATCATCCACGTCCCCGCCAACCCCGCCTTCGCATCGCTCAACCTGGCGCAGGCGGTGCTGCTGGTGTCCTACGAATGGCGCATGGCGGCGGGCCTGCCGCTGCACCTGGAAGGCCAGGCGCTGGAGGCCGAGCCCGCGACATCCGGCCAGATGCAGGCGTTCCTGGATTTCATGAGCGAGCAACTGGACCGTTCGGGCATGTTCACCAGCATCCAGGACAAGCGGCCGACCATGCTGCGCAACCTGCACTCCATGTTCCACCGCGCCAAGCTGACCGAACAGGAAGTCCGCACCCTGTTCGGCATGATGCGCTCCATCTCCGGCCACCGCCAGAACCAGCGCCGCGACAGGCAGGACTAGAGCGGGTGCCTTGCTACTTGTCCCGCTGTCGTTGCGGATTGGCGCACGCGGGACGGAATCCCGGCGATCAAGCATGCGGCAGAACCTGAAGGGGCGACCGGCCGCTTCAGTCGTCCGCCTTCTTCGCCCGGTTCAGGTCCGGGTGCGCCTTGTGGCGGGCGATCTCTTCCGGGGTCAGGCCGTCGATCTCGTGCGGGAAGACCAGCCACTTGTCGGTCTGGCGCACGTGGTAGTCCGGCTCCCGCTCCGTCTTGTTGAGATGCGGTTTCCAGTAGACCGTGGCGACGCGGATCTCGTCGGGGGTGTTGCGGCGGCACTTGCGGCGGATGTCCCGGATCACCGCGTCGATGCTGCGACCGGAATCGAAGGTATCGTCCACGATCAGCAACTGGTCGTCGGCCGAGATATTGTCGATGATGTAGTTCAGGCCGAACACCCGGACGCTGGATGCCTGCTCACCGGGACGGAGATAGGACGCGGTGCGGATCGGGATGTGGTCGTTCTGCACACCGTAGTAGTCCAGCACCTCGTGCACCGCGATGCCGATGGGCGCACCGCCGCGCCAGATGCCGACGATGAAGGATGGCCGATAGCCGCTCTCGTAGATGCGCAGGCCCAGTTCGAACGAATCGCGCAGCAATTCGTCCGCCGTGATGAAGGTCTTTTCCAAGTCGCGCTCCCCCTCCGGGCGGTTACCTTTCCCGGAACCCTTCCTGCTTCAGACGCAGGAACGGTTTCAGCAGGAATGTCATGACAGAGCGTTCGCAGGTGTGAATGTGAACGGCGGCCTGCATGACCGGGGGGTGGGGGAGGAGGGCACAGGACTTGGCTGAGCAGGGCGCCGGGGTTTCGTCAACCAAGTCGGAAATAG
>CAJYBQ010000516.1 GCA_913064755.1 uncultured Alphaproteobacteria bacterium | reverse complement strand
GAAAAGAGCTCGATCTTCTCTGCCTTCCCGATCTTCATGAAGAACCATCACGCCGTCGAATTCGTCTGCGATTACCTGCGCCTGATGACCATGGGCACGGAGAACGCACACGAGATGGAGACGCTGATGGACGAGGACATCGACACCCATCACCACGAACAGCACGCGGTCGCATCGGCCATCACCACCGTCGGCGACGGCCTGCCCGCATTAGGCATCGTTGCCGCCGTGCTGGGCGTTATCGTGACCATGAGCAGTATTTCCGAGCCGCCGGCAGTTCTGGGCGGCCTGATCGCCGCGGCCCTGGTCCGTACCTTCCTCGGCATCCTGCTGGCCTCTGGCTTCGTCGCGCCGATGGGCAAGGCGATGGAGAACTATGTTGAATCCGAGGGCAAGTACTACCAGTGCCTGAAGTCCGGCATGCTGGCGTACCTGAACGGCTATGCCCCCGCGGTATCGGTCGAATTCGCCCGCAAGACCCTCTACAGCTACGAGCGTCCCAGCTTCAGCGAGCTGGAAGAAGCGGTCGAGAACGCGCCGAAGGTTTGATGCGAAACACCCCTTTCACCTGACCACAAACCGGAACCATGGCCGAAAATCATCCGCAGCCGATCATCGTCAAGAAAGTCATCAAGGGCGGCCATGGACATCATGGCGGTGCCTGGAAGGTGGCTTACGCCGACTTCGTGACGGCCATGATGGCGTTCTTCCTGCTGCTCTGGCTGTTGAACGTGACCACGGACGAGCAGAAGAGCGGCCTCGCCGACTATTTCGCGCCCGCCGCGGCTTCGCAGTCGACGTCCGGTTCGGGTGGCGCGCTCGGTGGCCAGACCATGGTCAAGGAAGGGTCGCGCATCTCCGACAACGGCCTGCCCACCGTCATCGTCTCCGTCGGCGACGTGGAGGCCGACGAGGAAAGCCACGAGGACGGCAAGAAATTCGCCCCGGCCGGTGACGAGATCGACGAGGAAGGCCTGTCGAACAACGAGAAGGCCGTGGATGGCGCCGAAAGCGGCAGCAAGGGCAATCCGGGCCAGGACGACATCGCCGATGCCCTGGCCAAGCGCGAACAGGAAGCGTTCAACGAAGCCATGGACGCCATCGAACAGGCAATCGAGGATTCGCCGCCCGAACTGAAGGAACTGGCCGAGAACCTGATGGTCGACATGACCAACGAGGGGCTGCGTATCCAGCTGGTCGACCAGGGTGGCCGGTCGATGTTCCCCAAGGGCAGCGCCTCGCTGGAAGGTCACGCATCCGAACTGCTGCGCCTGATATCCGGCGTCGTCTCGACCCTGCCCAACAAGATCAAGATCACCGGGCATACCGACGCCACGCCCTATCGGTCGACGAATGGCTACGGCAACTGGGAACTCTCCGCAGACCGTGCCAATGCCAGTCGCCGTGCCCTGATTTCCGTTGGCGTGCCGACCCACCGTATCGACCAGGTGACCGGCAAGGCGGACCAGGATCCGTTGATGCCCGATGACCCTTACGCGGACTCCAACCGCCGCATCAGCATCGTGCTCATGCGCTCCGCCAGCCTGTCGACACAGCAGGCCCCGATCGACGCCCTGAAACGCTTCGGCCTGTCGGTCGCCGGCGAACGCGACGGCGGCTGAGCAGCCACCTGTCGTCTCGCCCGCCGATGGCCGGTCCCGCATGACCGCGACCTGTCGTCCTGCCCCCTTTGTGATGCATCCAACCGCCCGCCATATCCGTATGGTGATCTGAAACCAGACAGGATGCGCGCGCGATGGCGAATGACCGGAATTCCATTGGCGGACAGGTGATGCGCCACGCGCGGGTCGGGCGCTCCGTCGGCGGGCTTGCCGCCAAGCTGGCGGGAGAGCGCTACCTCGGCATGGAGATCGACCGCACCGTGCACGCCCAGGACCTGCGTGCCGCGCTCGGCGGACTGAAGGGTCCGTTGATGAAGGTGGCGCAGATCCTGTCGACGATCCCGGAGGCGCTGCCCAAGGAATATGCCCAGGAACTGGCGCAGTTGCAGGCCGATGCACCGGCGATGGGCTGGGCCTTCGTCAAGCGCCGGATGACCACCGAACTGGGTCCGGGCTGGCAGAAGAAGTTCGCCACCTTCGAGCGGGAGGCGAGCGCCGCCGCCTCTCTCGGCCAGGTTCACCGGGCGACGGCCCATGACGGCACGCAGCTGGCCGTGAAGCTGCAGTACCCAGACATGTCATCCGCCGTCGAAGCCGACCTGCGGCAGTTGAAACTGATCTTTTCGATCTACCGGCGCTACGACAAGTCGATCGACACCAGCCATATCCATACCGAGATCGGCGACAGGCTGAGAGAGGAACTGGATTACCGGCTGGAGGCGCGGCACATGCACCTCTATCGGGAAATGCTGGCGACGGAGGACGCCGTGCATGTGCCCGACGTGGTGCCGTCGCTGTCGACCGACCGGCTGCTGACCATGAGCTGGCTGGATGGCACGCGCCTGATGACATACAGCGAGTCACCGCTGGACGTGCGCAATGCCATCGCCCAGAACATGTTCCGGGCCTGGTACGTGCCGTTCTACTACTACGGCGTCATCCATGGCGACCCGCACCTGGGCAACTACACCGTCCGCGATGACCAGACGATCAGCCTGCTGGATTACGGCTGCATCCGCACCTTCCAGCCGAAGTTCGTGCAGGGTGTCATCGACCTCTATTGCGCCCTGCGCGACGGGGACGAGGCATTGGCGGTGCATGCCTACGAAAGCTGGGGCTTCGGCGGCTTGAACAAGGAAGTGATCGAGACGCTGAACCTCTGGGCCGCGTTCGTCTATGCCCCGTTGCTGGAGGACCGGCCGCGCCGCATCCAGGAATTCGGCGACAACGGTGTCTACGGCAAGGATGTGGCGGAGAAGGTGCATCGCCAGTTGAAGGAACGCGGTGGCGTCACCCCGCCGCGGGAGTTCGTCTTCATGGTCCGGGCCGCCATCGGCCTGGGTGGCGTGTTCCTGCACCTGAAGTCGGAAATCAACTGGTACCGGCTGTTCCACGAACTGATCGAAGGTTTCGACGTGGACCG
>CAJYBQ010000515.1 GCA_913064755.1 uncultured Alphaproteobacteria bacterium | reverse complement strand
GCCGCGTATCAATCGTGGCGCGCTTTTCCGCGAGACCGGCGAGCTGGACAAATCCTGTACGGATTTGCGCCAGGCGTGTGCGTTGGCGCCGACCATGGCCGAAGCCCATGCCCAGCTGGGCCACAGCCTCCGGACCCGGCTCGATATCGACGAGGCAGACAAGGCCTATCGGATGGCGCTGTCATTGTCGCCTCAGGATCCCGGCTATCACGCCGCTCTGGGTGGCCTGCGCGTCGAAGCCGGGCAGGGGGCGTCAGCCCTGGTCACGCTTCAACAGGCGATCGCCGCGACGGGCGACCCGCGACTGAATGAAGTCCTGGCGCGCGTCCTGTTGCGGTCAGGACAGCCGGTCGCTGCGCGGGCCGCGGCGGACGCGGCCCTGGCGCGTGATCCCGACGCCGTGCAGGCGGCGATGGTGCGCAGTGAATTGGGACTGCGGACCGGCGATCCCGCGGGCGCGCTGGCGCTGTGTGATGACCTCCTGTCAATCCAGCCGGAAAACACGGCCGCACTGATTAACCGGGGACTGGCGCTGGTCGGGCTGGACCGGGCGGCGGAAGCCCGCCGCACTCGGTCACACCCGGGTGCTGCGCGTTGCCCGCACCATTGCCGACCTGGAAGGGGCCGACGACCTGCGCCGCCCCCATATCGCGGAGGCACTGGGCTATCGCCGCCGGGCCGGACTGAGTTGAAGCCGTCACCGGACCCGGCACGGCTGGCATTGCGCGAACCGCACGCGGGCGAACATGCCGCGCTGACCGACCTCGTGCTCCGGTCCAAGGCATCCAACGGCTATGACGCGGCATTCATGCTGGCGGTGCGGGCGGAACTGACCGTCACCCCCGAACAGATTGCCAGGGGCCCGTTCCGGGTGATGGACCTGGACGGCCAGGCCGTCGGCACGGTTCAGGTCGCGCGATACGATGCGGAATGGCATCTCGAACGGCTGTTCATAGACCCTGACCACAAGGGGCTCGGCATCGGTCGCCGCCTGCTTGACTGGGCAATGGCAGAGGCGCGGCGGCTGGGCGCATCGGAACTGCATGTGGAAGCAGATCCGAACGCCGAGGCCTTCTACCTGAAGGCCGGTGCCATGCGGACCGGCCTTGCGCCGTCAGGCTCCATACCCGGGCGAATGATCCCACTGCTTGTCCTGCCGTTGCAGGTCTGATCTTCGCGCGCCGCCAAGTGCAAGCCCCCACCCCAGGGCAGCGTCAATCGCAGACCGGCCGTTCGCGCAGTTCCAGTTCGGTCAGGCGGGCGATTGCCGACAGATTGTCGGTTTCCATGGTGAAGCTGCCGGAGACGCCGTTCGCGAACATCCGCATCTGGCTTTCGTAATAGGGCGCGGAATCGATGGCTTCGGGACGGTAGAAGGCCACCCGCATGATCCAGGCCGGGGTCTCCTGCATCACCTCGGGCAGGCTTTCCTCCCGCGCGCCCTTGTCCTTGGAAATGAAGGTGTCGACGAAGGACACGTCATCGCCGTCGAAGGTCCGGGCGTTGTGGAATATCTCGCCTGCAACGGCGGCGCGGACCATGTCGATGCTGTGCCCAAGCGGGAACAGCGTGCCGCGCGGCAGACTGTCCGGCGCCGTGTCCTTCTCCTCGCCTTCATTGCGGGAATAGGTGACCGTCGCGGGCGCGTCGATTGCGCCGCGCTTCACGGTGCCTTCCCTGTGGGATGTCACCAGACCGTTGTAGCTCTCCCGCACCGAGAAGCGCATGTCGCGGCCGTCCCGGCTTTCCAGGAAGCTGACCACGGCCTCGGAGCGAATGGACTGGCCCTGCTGGGTCACGAGGTTCATCAGCATCCGGTGGGAGTAGAGCAACCGTTCGCAGGTCATGTCGAATTCGTAGACCATGCGACCATCGACCTGGGAGAAGGTCGTGGCCTTCGGCTTGTCCATCACGTCCAGGTCGTAGACAGCCCGATGCGGCGTGAAGCCCTGTGCCAGAACCGGCGCAGCGAAACCCGTCAGGGCAATGACAAGCAGAAGAGGCAGACGAATCAGGGGTGACATCGGGGGCTCGCGTCCATTGAATGATCCCCATAACGTAGAGGTGCGCAAACCAAACACAAGCTGAACGGAGCCCCGATGCAGAAGAAGCCCCGCCTGCTGGTCACCCGCCACATGCCCGACAATGTGACGGCACGGATCAACCGCGACTATGACGCGACGCTGAACCCCGACGACCGAATCATGAGCCCCGAGGAACTGGTCCGCGCCGCCGAGGGCATGGACGCACTGATGATCTGCGGTTCGGAAAGGATCACGCCGGATCTGCTGTCCGCCCTGCCCCGCAGCGGTCGCATGATCGCGACCTACTAGGTTGGCCATGAACATAGCTACGTGGCGGCCGCAAAGGCACACGGCCTGACGATCAGCAACACGCCGAAGGTGCTCGATGCCGCGGTGGCGGAAATCGCCATGCTCTGCCTGCTCGGCGCCGCCCGACGCGCGCACGAGGGACAGACACTGGTGCGCGATGGCAAGTGGTCCAGCTGGACCTCGACCATGCTGCTGGGCAAGCAGGTCAGCGGCGCGCGGCTGGGTATCCTGGGCCTCGGCGGCATTGGCCAGGCCATCGCCCGGGCCGCACGCGGCTTCGGCATGGAGATCCATTACCACAACCGCAACCGGCTGGACGCGGCAGAGGAACAGGGCGCGCGCTACCATGCGACAGCGGCCGACCTGTTCGCCGTCTCCGACTTCCTGTCCATCAGTTGTCCCAGCACCGACGAGACCCGGGGCATGGTCAATGCCGACCTGATCGGGCAGATGCCGGCTGGCGCGATCATCGTCAACACGGCACGCGGCGACATCATCAACGATGATGACCTGATCGCGGCCGTGCGGTCGGGCAAGCTGTCGGCCGCCGGGCTGGACGTGTTCGCCAACGAACCGAAGCTGGATTCGCGCTATCGCGGCCTGGAAAATGTCTTCCTGATGCCGCACCTGGGCAGCGCGACGGTGGAGACGCGGGATGCCATGGGATTTGTTGCCTGGACAACATAGACGCCTTCTTCCAGGGCAAGCCTTGCCC
>CAJYBQ010000514.1 GCA_913064755.1 uncultured Alphaproteobacteria bacterium | reverse complement strand
CCGCCAGGGGGGGGTGGGGGGTGTTGGGGGGCGGGTTCCTGGGGGGCGCCCGGGTGTGCGTCTACGGGGGGCGGTGCGGGGAGCCACGGGTGGCGGCGCAGGGGCGGCGCGCCAGGCGGGCCGCCGTGGATTACGAACGGCTGGCGGCACAGCGGTTCGGTTTCGACCTGACGTTCTTCCTGATGTTTGTCGTCGTGACGGTCCTGCTGATGCTGGCGGCTGTCTGGCTGGCCCTGACGTTTTCCACCCGCATGTCGCGACGACTGGGCGGCGTCGTGGTGGCCGCCGAGAAGGTCAGGGCAGGCGACCTGGCCGCGCGCGTGGTGAACACGGGGGAGGATGACGAGATCGAGACCCTGGGCCGGACGTTCAACCGCATGGCCCGGCAGATCGAGAATCAGCAGGCCGAGCTGCAACTCGCCAACCGCACGCTGGATGAACGCAGGCGATTCATGGAAACCGTGCTGGCGGGTGTGACCGCCGGTGTGCTGGGTCTGGACACCCGCGGCTTCATCGATGTTCCCAACCGTTCGGCAAGCCGCTTGCTTGACCTGGCGCAGTCCGACCTGGTGGACCGTCACCTGGACGACGCGGTGCCGGAGATGGCGGACCTGTTGCGGGAGGCGACGCAGCGTCCCAATCGGCTGGCGGAAGGGGAGGTCACGATCAGCCGCGAAGGCATGGCGAAGACCTTCTTCGTGCGTGTCGGGGCGGAGCGTCGTGACAGCGAAGTGCTGGGTTACGTGGTCACCTTCGACGACATCACCGATCTCGTCTCGGCACAGCGCATGGCGGTCTGGGCCGATGTGGCGCGCCGGATCGCACACGAGATCCGCAACCCGCTGACCCCGATCCAGCTCTCGGCGGAACGCCTGAAACGCAAGTATCTCAAGCAGATCGTCACCGATCCGGAGATTTTCGTTCAATGTACCGACACCATCGTTCGCCAGGTTGGCGACATCGGGCGGATGATCGAGGAGTTCTCGGCCTTCGCGCGCATGCCGGCCCCGGTGTTCCGGCCGGAGAGCCTTCCCGACCTGGTGCAGCAGAGCGCCTTCGCGGCCGAGGTCGCCAATCCCGGCATCAGCTACGTGCGCAATCTCGAGACACCGATGGAGCCTGTCGTCTGCGACCGGCGACAGGTGGCACAGGTTCTGACCAACGTCCTGAAGAACGCTGCGGAGGCGATCAATGCCCGCCAGAATTCGCCCGATCCGGGTGTGATCACGGTGACACTAAAATGCCACAATGATGTCGCGGTGATAGCAGTCACGGACAATGGTATTGGACTACCGGAAACCGCCCGCGACCGCTTGACCGAACCCTACGTCACCACGAGAGATAAGGGGACCGGTCTTGGATTGGCCATTGTTCGCAAGATCATGGAGGAACACTCCGGTGTCCTGCAGATCGGGGACAATCCGGATGGTCAGGGTGCGGAAGTGCGACTCTGCTTTCCCCTGCATCCCAATGGTCAGGAAGCAGGCGCATCGGAAGCCGCCGCGCATGAACAGGAATTGAAGGTTCTCGACCCAGATGGACATACTGATCGTCGATGATGAAGCCGACATCCGGGAGCTCGTGTCGGGCATCCTGGAAGATGAAGGTTATGTCACGCGCGTGGCAGGGGGGGCGGACGAGGCCCTGGCCGCCGTCAGCGAACGCGCCCCGTCGATGGTCATCCTGGACATCTGGTTGCAGGGCAGTCGGCTGGACGGGCTGGAACTGCTGGACGTGATCCAGCAACTGGCACCGGGGACGCCGGTGGTGATGATCAGTGGTCATGGAACCATCGAGACGGCGGTGGCGGCCATTCAGCGTGGTGCCTACGACTTCATCGAAAAGCCCTTCAAGGCGGATCGCCTGACCCTGATCGTGGAACGGGCGCTGGAAGCCACCCGGCTTCGCCAGGAAAACGCCGAATTGCGCAGTCGTGTCGGTCGCGACGCGGAGATGATCGGCAATTCGACACCGATGAACGCGTTGCGCACCGAGATCGAGCGCGTGGCACCGACCAACAGCCGGGTGATGATTTCCGGGGCACCGGGCAGTGGCAAGGAAATCGTCGCCCGCCGCATGCATTCGCTTTCCCGGCGATCGGGCGGACCCTTCGTGGTGGTGAACGCGGCGACCATCGAACCGGACCGCATGGAACTGGAACTGTTCGGCGAGGAAGCGCAGCCGGACATGGCCGGTGGACCCCGCAAGATCGGCCTGCTGGAACGCGCCCACGGGGGCACGCTGTTCCTCGACGAAGTCTCCGAAATGCCGGTGCAGACGCAGAACAAGATCCTTCGGGTGCTGCTGGACCAGACATTCCAGCGGATCGGCGGCAGTCGCCCGGTCAGTGTCGATGTCCGGGTGATCTCCTCGACCAGCCGGGACCTGCCGGAGATGGTGGCGGAAGGGACGTTCCGTGGTGACCTCTACCACCGCCTGAACGTGGTGCCCGTCAACGTGCCGCCACTGCGCCGCATCCGAGAAGACATTCCCGACATGATTCGCCATTTCATCCAGCGCACGGCCGAAAGCTCCGGCCTGGCACCGCGGGTGGTGGATGATGCGGCTATCGCGGCCTTGCAGGCCTGCGAATGGCCCGGCAATGCCCGGCAGCTGCGCAACGTGGTCGAACGCCTGCTGATCATGGCCCCGGGCGATCAGCGGACCCCGATCACGCTGGAGATGCTGCCGCAGGACATCACCAATCCGGCCGCCGCGACGATGCAGCCCGAAACGGGGCAGGAGATCATGTCCCTGCCGCTGCGGGAGGCCCGCGAGATCTTCGAGCGGGAGTACCTGCTGGCCCAGATCGACCGCTTTGGCGGCAACGTCACCAAGACCGCCAGCTTCGTCGGCATGGAGCGTTCGGCACTGCATCGGAAACTGAAGCTGCTCGGCGTGCCCTCCGACCGGGGCCGACGGGCGCGCAAGGACTGCGGCCGCAGCGGCCCGGCTCGCGCGCCCTGCCCCGCCGAGTCCACCGGGCCGCCAACCGGGCCTGACTGACCCGAGCAGGGACGGTAGGGCAGCCCGACAGCAGTGGGGGGCCGCGG
>CAJYBQ010000513.1 GCA_913064755.1 uncultured Alphaproteobacteria bacterium | reverse complement strand
CGCATCGCACCAACAAAAGACTGCTGACAAATGCAATTGAGGCGCTGCCCGATGCCTTTGTCATCTTTGACCCAAAAGACCGGATGGTGACCTGCAACAGCAGATACGTGGAGTTGCTGGGCGGGGATCCGGAACTGATCGTGCCGGGGGTCCATTATCGGCAGCTGATCTTGGCAGCAATTGACCGCAGGAACATGCTGGAGGCGATCGGCCGCGAACAGGAATGGCTGGCCGACTGGGAGCAAAAGCGCAAGAAGGGCAGTTTTGACCATGAGATCACAACGCTGACGGGCCGGGTGATCCGTGCGTCCGACCGGACCATGCCTGACGGAAATACCGTTGGCCTGCGGGTTGATGTAACGGAACTGAAAGAGGCAAAGGTGGCGGCAGATGCCGCGAACAAGGCCAAATCGGATTTCATGGCGGTGCTGAGCCATGAATTGCGCACCCCGCTGAACGCCGTCATCTGATTCTCCGAGATGATGAGCCACACGGTGTTCGGGCCGCTTGGCAACAGTCGCTACGAGGAATACGCGATCGATATCGGTACCAGCGGTCGCCACCTGCTTTCCCTGATCGATGAAGTGCTGGACTTCGCGAAGATCGAGGCCGGTGCACAGGACCTGGAACTGCGCCCGACCGATGTTCACCAACTGGCGCAGGAAGTCATCCGGATGCTGACCCCGCAGGCCAAGCATGCCGGGCTGGTGCTGGACCTCCATGCCGGGGCAGACCCGGTGGTGGTGCCGGCAGATGATCGTGCCATGCGCCAGATCCTGCTGAACCTGATCTCCAATTCGATAAAGTTCACGGATGCCGGCGGCCGTGTGGACGTTCACGTCAGCCATCACGCGGATGGCGTGCCGTTCGTCAGTGTCTCGGATACGGGTATCGGCATTTCGGCGGAACAGCAGCAACGCATCCTGATGCCGTTCGAGCAGGTGGAGGAAAGCGACACCCGATCGCATACCGGGTGGGGCCTGGGGCTGTCGATCGTGTCCGTACTGGTGCGCCTGCACCACGCGACGATGCGGATCAGCAGCGCACCGGGGGAGGGCACGACCATCACCATCGACTTTCCGCCCCAGCAGCAAGGCCAGGCACGGGCCAGACGCTGACCCGGACGTCCGATCCGACGGTCCACGATGGCCGACCGCCCCCCCGGCGATCAGCCGCGCAGGGTGGCGCCGGTGGTCTTTTCCATGTTGGCCACGATCTTCGCCGCGACGGCATCGATCTCGGCATCGGTCAGCGTGCGGTCCATCGGCTCCAGCCGAACGGACATGGCAACCGACTTGGCGTCCGCGCCGATACGCTCCCCCTCGTAGAGGTCGAAGATATCCACGTCGGTGATCAGCGTCTTGTCCGCCCCGCGCGCGGCGCGGATCATGTCTGCAACCACTGCTTCGCGCGGTACGACGAAGGCGAAGTCGCGTGTCACGGCCTGGAAGTCCGAAACCGTCAATGGAGGTCGCGTCGTCTTGCGCCCGGCCTTTGGCCGCGGCACCGACTGCACGAAGACCTCGAAGCCCACCAGCGGACCCTTGATGTCCAGGGCTTCCAGGATGGCGGGATGGATCTCGCCGAACTGGGCCAGTCGCAGTTTCGGCCCCAGCTGGATGACGCCTGACCGGCCCGGGTGGAACCAGTCCGGCGCACCGCGCGCGACCTGGACCTTTGTCGTGTCCACGCCCAGTGACCGAAGCAGGGCCTCGGCATCCGCCTTGGCGTCAAACGCGTCGACCGCGCGGGGCGGCGAGGCCCAGTGTCGCGCACCCGTGCGGCCGCGCCGAATGCCGCTGGCGAGCGTGTCCTGGCCCGTGGGACCGTCGTTGCGGTACTGCGGACCGACTTCGAACAGGGCAATGTCACCATTGCCGCGCGCCGCATTGCGTGCCGCCGCCGTGATCAGGTTGGGCAGCAGCGACGGGCGCATGCAGTCGAGGTCGGCGGAGATCGGGTTGGCCAGGCAGAGCGATGCATCACCACCGCCAAACAGTTCGGCCTGCGCCCGGGGCAGGAACGACCAGGTGACGCATTCGAACATGCCGCGCCCGGCCAGCAGGCGCCGGGCGGTTCGCACGTTGCGCTGCCCGACGTTCAGGGAAGGTGTCGCGACGTCGCTGATGCGCGGAAGCTGCGCGGTCTCGATGCGGTCGTAGCCGAAGATGCGGACCACGTCTTCCACCAGGTCAGCCTCCCCATCCACGTCGACGCGCCAGCTCGGCACGCTGACCTGCATGGCCTCGCCCTCGCCACTGACACCGAAGCCGAGATCGGTCAGGATGCGACGTGTCTCCGCCTCCGGCACCTGCACCCCGCCAAGCGAAGCGATGCGGCTCTGGCGCAGCCGCAGGGTGCGGCCCTGGTCGGGAATCGTGCCGGTCCGGACGATCTCGCTGGCCTCGCCACCACAGAGTTACACCACCAGCCTGGCCGCCACGTTGATGCCCCAGGCAACGCTTTCCGGGTCGACGCCGCGCTCGAAACGGTAGCGCGCGTCGGAATCGATGCCATGGCGCCGACCGGTCTGCGCGGTGCGGATCGGGTCGAACCAGGCGCTTTCGACGAAGACGTTCACCGTCGTTTCCGAACAGCCATTGGCCGCGCCGCCCATGACACCGCCAAAGCCATGCGCGCCGGAATCATCGGCGATCACGCATTCGGTTCCGGTCATCTCGTAGGTCTTGTCGTCCAGCGCCTCGAAGCTCTCGCCGGCACGCCCCAGCCGAACCTGGATGTCACCCTGCACCTTGTCGGCATCGAATACGTGCAGCGGACGCCCCCGGTCGTAGGTCACGAAGTTGGTGATATCGACAAGGGTCGAGATCGGACGCAAGCCGATGGCCTTCAAGCGGCGCTGCATCCATTCCGGGCTGGGACCATTCTTCACGCCGCGCACATAACAGCCATGGAACACCGGGCAGGCGTCCGCTGTGGCCGGGTCGTCGAACGTGAAGCGCACATCGATGGGGGAGGGGAAGCTGCACGTCACCGGCGTCCGGTCGAACGGCTTCAGCCTGCCGAGACCGGCAGCCCCCAGGGCCCGGGCCG
>CAJYBQ010000512.1 GCA_913064755.1 uncultured Alphaproteobacteria bacterium | reverse complement strand
TTCCTGCTGGGTGAAACCGATTTCGGCATCGCCGAAGTCGGTGCTCCCGACGTCGAGTTCAGGCGCACCCAGGCCATCATGTCGGGCGCCAGCCATTGCGATTTCCGCTACCGCTTCAATACCGATCAGGGCTGATCGTCGGCCGCATCGTCACCATCGGGACTTGCACCACCACGGAATCCCTGGGCCACCAGGTAGCTCTCGGCCGAGTCCTTGCGGCTCGCATCGGGCTTGGCGAAGCGGACCTGCTTGAAGTCCCGCTTCACCTGCAACAGGAACTCGGTCTCACCCCCGCCCTGCAACAGCTTCACCACGAAGCCACCACCCGGTGTCAGCACCTGGCGGGCAAAGTCGTGCGCCAGTTCGGCCATCGCCACGATACGGATGTGGTCGGTGGGGCGATGCCCGGTCGCGGGCGCCGCCATGTCGCAGATCACCAGGTCGGCCGGACCACCCAGCGCGTCCATGACGATGCGGTCGGCGTCCGGTTCGGTGAAGTCCAGCCGCATGCATTCGACACCGGCCATCGGCTCCATTGCCAGGAGATCGACGGCCAGCACGGATCCGCGATCCCCGATTCGCTTGCGTGCCACCTGGCACCAGCCGCCGGGTGCCGCCCCCAGGTCGACGATCCTCTGGCCGCGGGAGAACAGCTTGAAGCGGTCATCCAGCTGCACGATCTTGAACGCCGCGCGCGACCGATAGCCCTCGACCTTGGCGGCCTGAACATAGGGGTCGTTGATCTGGCGCTGCAGCCAGCGGGTGGACGAAAGCTTCCGCCCCCGGGCTGTCTTCACCCGCTTGGTGACATCCCTGCCCCCGCCCGGCGGCGATCCGATGTTCTTGGCCATGGTTCCGGCCTCTTCCACTGTTTGAATCCATCTCCGGGCCATCGCGGCTCCTGTGGAGATGCTGGGTTCTAGAGCATTCCGGATGTAGATGGAAACCGCACTGCCCGCAAACCGCCAGATCGCCGGATGACCCTAGTCCCCGGTGGCCAGCAGCGCGGCGTCCTCCCGCATCAGGCGCAGCAGGATACCTTCCCGCAAGCCCCGGTCCGCGACCGTGATGTCCTGCACCGGCCAGAGATCGAGAATGGCCTGCAGGATGGCACAGCCGCCGATCACCAGGTCGGCGCGCCCGGGTCCGACGCAGGGATGCTCCGCCCGCTCGGCGAGCGACAGGTGCTGCAGGTGGTCGGAGATCTCCGTCATCTTCCGGGCCGGGATCGACAGGCCGTCAACCGCGGCCCTGTCATAGCGAATCAGGTTCAGGAAGACGCCTGCCAGGGTCGTCACCGTCCCGGAGGTCCCGACCAGCTTCAGGTCGTCCAGGGAGAACTCCCCCGCCGTCGAACGGGCGAAATCGCCGAAGATGTTGCGCGCCCGGTCAACCATGGCGGCATAGGTCGCGTCGTCGACCACGTCACCGCCGAACCCCTCCGCGAAGTTCACGACGCCCACGGGAAAGGTCGCGTAGCGGGTCAGGCTGTGCGAGCGCCCGGGTCCCGGGTGCGCCAGCGCGAACTCGGTACTGCCGCCACCGATGTCGAAGACCAGCGCCGGTCCGGGATGATCGGACAGCAACGACATGCAGCCCGCCAGCGCCAGCGTTGCCTCTTCCTCCGCATCGATCACGTCGATCCGCAATCCGGTCTCCCGGCGCACACGTTCCACGAACCCGGCCGAATTGTCGGCCGCGCGACAGGCCGCCGTTGCGACACAGCGCAGGTCCCAGACACCACGACGGGCGATCTTGTCGGCGCAGATCTTCAGGGCATCGATGGTACGGTCGATGGCATCTTCATGCAGCAGGCCGCGCGCCGCGACCCCTTCCCCCAGTCGGACGATGCGGGAATAGGCGTCGACCACGCGGAACGATTCGCCCGCGGGCTGCGCAATCAGAAGGCGGCAATTGTTCGTTCCCAGATCAACGGCAGCGTAACTCCGCTCCCGCCGTCGATCCCATGTTCCGCCAGACACCACCGAACTCCCTGTCATATGTTTCGCACATGCCGAAATGCGGCCTGGATATGACTGCATACCATGGACCGAACATATCAACGCAGATCATCTGCTGATATGCTCAACACGCACGTGCCGGATCGGTTGACAGCACCGTCCCGAGACCGTAAGTAGCGGCCCTGCCTGACGGCACCTGCTGGGGGATCGTCTAATGGTAGGACAGCGGACTCTGACTCCGTCAATCTAGGTTCGAATCCTAGTCCCCCAGCCATTCTTCCCCCCTGCCAACAGCCAATCCCGCTCCCGGCGCGCCGAACCCGCTTTCCGGGGCGTTTGTCCGCGTCTGATTCCGAGCGCGAATTCGCACCTGGATTTTATTCAAATCATTGAAAAGACTTATGTTACTGATCAGTATTTGAATATGCCTAAAGGTATGATACCGTGAAGGCAATAAATTGAAGATCATGCCGCCTGTTCGGGTCCGAGGGACTGTCTGCCGACACCTTCTCGATTGCCCGCTGAAACAGCGTAGAGCAGTGAATCGGATCAGATGATTGAGGGGAAGCACGGTCATGCCCGACAGCAACATTGCGAAGAGCCAGTCCGCGGAAGTCGAGACGGATTACGAGGTCATCATCATCGGTGCCGGTGTCTGCGGCATCTACCAGATGAAGCGGCTGAAGGATCTGGGCGTCAAGGCCACTGTGCTGGACAGTGCCGGTGACCTGGGCGGTACCTGGTACTGGAACCGCTATCCGGGCGCGCGCTTCGATTCGGAGAGCTATACCTACGGCTACTCCTTCTCCCGCGAGGTGCTGGACGAATGGCACTGGAAGGAACGTTTCTCGGGTCAGCCGGAGAACCTGCGGTATCTCAACTTCGTCGCCGACAAGTTCGACCTGCGCAGGCACATGCAGTTCAACGTGAAGGTGGAGGCCGCGCATTTCGACGACGATGCATCCATCTGGCGCCTGCACCTGAGCGACGGGCGCACCCTCAGTTGCCGCTTCATGATCATGGGCCTGGGACTGCTGTCGCAACCGACCATGCCGCGGATAGAGGGCATCGACGACTTCAAGGGTCAGTCGTTCCATACCTATTACTGGC
>CAJYBQ010000511.1 GCA_913064755.1 uncultured Alphaproteobacteria bacterium | reverse complement strand
CGTCTCGGAACCGCCCATTCGCCGCTTCGGCAGGCCGGAGGAAGGCGCTGCCCTTGCCGTGCTGCTTGCATCGGACGCGGCTGCCTACATGACAGGAGCGGAATTGACGATGGATGGCGGGCTGCTGGCCGGATCCGTCGCCAGGCCGGAAATGACCTGATGAATGCGCAGCGACACGTGCCGCACACGACACCCGAAAAAGCTGGTAGCCGCTGTGGGACTTGAACCCACACGGGCATGCGCCCAACGGATTTTAAGTCCGGTCTGTCTACCAATTCCAGCAAGCGGCCCGATATTCCGGTGGCGCGCCTGGGTGCGCGCGTCACACATCTGGTTGTGGCGGAACGCCCTGCGGCTGTCCAGTGCTTGTTCTGACGGCAGGTCCATGGCAGAAACCGCCGGTCGGGATGGTGGTATCGAAATGGTGGTACCGATTTAGGCGACAGAACCGGAGCGATCATGGCAAAGCGCGTACGCAAGGCTGTATTTCCTGTCGGGGGCATGGGCACCCGTTTCCTGCCCGCGACCAAGTCGCTGCCGAAGGAGATGCTGCCCGTCGTCGACAAGCCCCTGATCCAGTACGCCGTCGAGGAAGCGCAGGCGGCGGGGATCGAGGAATTCATCTTCGTCACCGGGCGCGGCAAGGCGGCCATCGAAGACCATTTCGACCATTCATGGGAACTGCAGACCAACCTGAAGGACCGGGGCTAGGAAGAGGTCCTGGACCTTGTCACCTCCGTCCCGCCGCGCGCCGGCACCATCGCCTATACCCGCCAGCAGGAACCGCTGGGCCTGGGCCACGCGGTCTGGTGCGCGCGCAACCTGGTGGGCAACGAACCCTTCGCGGTGCTGCTGGCCGACGACCTGATCCTGGCCGAGACCCCCTGCATGAAGCAGATGGTCGATGCCCATGACCGCCGCGGCGGCAACATGATCGCGGTGATGGACGTGCCGCGGGAACACACCAACCGTTACGGCATCGTGTCACCGGGAGAGATCGACGACGACCTGGTGGAAGTGAAGGGCCTGGTGGAAAAGCCGGACCCCGCCGTCGCGCCGTCGACCCTGGCCGTCATCGGCCGCTATATCCTGCAGCCGGAGATCTTCGGCCTGCTGGAAAGCCAGGACCGGGGTGCGGGCAACGAGATCCAGCTGACGGATTCACTGGCGCGCCTGATCGGCAAGCAGCCATTCCACGGCCACCGCTTCACCGGCACCCGCTTCGACTGCGGCGACAAGGTGGGCTTCATCCAGGCCACCATCGCCTATGCGCTGGCGCGCGAGGACATGGGGCCCGCCGTGGCCGACCACATCCGCGCCCTCGCCACCACGCTCTGACTGCCAGGCCGACCTGACAGGGAAGATTCCGAACACAGCTATGCCGGAAGGTATTTGAGACCATGAAAGTTGCAATGATCGGTACCGGCTACGTTGGCCTGGTTTCTGGCGCCTGCTTTTCCGAATTCGGCCATGACGTGATCTGCGTCGACAAGGATGCGGGCAAGATCGAACGGCTTCTGGATGGCATCATGCCGATCTTCGAACCCGGCCTGGACAACCTGGTCGCGCGCAACGTGGAGGCGGGACGCCTGCGCTTCACCACCGACCTGGCCAGCGCCATGGCCGACGTGGATGCCGTGTTCATTGCCGTCGGCACACCCAGCCGCCGGGGCGCGGGCGATGCCGACCTCAGCTATGTCTACGGTGCCGCCGAGGAGGTCGCCAGGGCGGCGACCGGCTATACGGTCGTGGTCACCAAGTCGACGGTGCCGGTGGGCACCGGCGCGGAAGTGAAGCGCATCCTGGCGAAGGCCAACCCGGCGGCACAGTTCGATGTCGTCTCCAACCCCGAATTCCTGCGCGAGGGCGCGGCGATCGAGGATTTCATGCGCCCCAACCGCATTGTCTGCGGCGTGGAATCGGACCAGGCGGAGCAGGTCATGCGCGACCTCTATCGCCCGCTGTTCCTGAACGAGACCCCGATGGTCTTCACCACGCTGGAGACCTCGGAACTGATCAAGTATGCCGCCAACTGCTTCCTGGCGACCAAGATCACCTTCATTAATGAAGTAGCTGATCTCTGCGAGAAGGTCGGGGCCAATGTTCACGATGTCGCCCGCGGTATCGGGCTGGATGGCCGGATCGGCAAGAAATTCCGGCATCCCGGCCCGGGCTATGGCGGGTCCTGCTTCCCGAAGGACATTCGCGCCCTGATCGCCACGGCGCAGGAACACGGCATCGCGCTAAAGTTCATCGAAGCCGTGGAAGCGGTGAACGAGGAACTCAAGCCGGCGATGGCACGCAAGATCATCGGTGCCGTCGGCGGCGATGTTTCGGGCAAGACCATCGCGGTGCTGGGCGTTACGTTCAAGCCGAACACCGACGACATGCGCAAAAGCCCCAGCCTGGACATCCTGCCCGCCCTGCAGAAGGCCGGCGCAAGCCTGCGGGCCTATGATCCGGAAGGCATGGAAGAGGCGGCGCGGATGATGCCGGGCATCACCTGGTGCGACGACGCCTACGAGACCATGGAAGGCGCCGATGGCGCGACGATCCTGACGGAATGGAACGCGTTCCGGGCGCTGGACCTGGACCGGGTGAAGGAACTGCTGTCGCAGCCGCTGCTGGTGGACCTGCGCAACATCTATTCGCTGGACGAAATGCGGAATGCGGGCATGCGGTATGTCAGCATCGGTCGCCAGCCCGTAGGCTGAAGATCGACCGTCGGTCCGACACCGGTGGCCGACGCAACGATGGCCCCCGGCAACATACTGGTCCCCGGCTGCACACTGGCACCGGGCCGAAGAAGAGGAAGTCCCCATGAACGCCCATAGCTTTCACCCCACGGTCCTGCGTGAATATGATGTGCGTGGCACCTATGGCGTCACGCTGACGGAGCAGGACGCCCGGGCACTGGGTGCGGCGTTCGGCAGCCGGGTGAAGCAGGAAGGCGGCAAGCATGTCGCCATCGGCCGCGACGGGCGCGTGAGATCACCCGGCATCTCCGAGCGCTTCAGCGACGGCGTGCGCAGCCGAAAGGTTCACTGAGCGAGCGACGGTAGAGACGTGACTGCGACTACGGACCCAT
>CAJYBQ010000510.1 GCA_913064755.1 uncultured Alphaproteobacteria bacterium | reverse complement strand
GCCCAACCCGCCGCCGGTGGCGGTATAGCCGGGCATGGTGCTGGAGAAGAAGTCGAGCGACCAGCGGGCGAAACCGCTCATGGTCTTGCGGCTCCAGACAGCCGGGGCCGACAGCACGGCGCTGTCGACATCCGGCGGGCGGTCGGAACCGAGCGCGGCCATGACCACGGCCCCGCCCATGCTCTCCCCCACCAGGTGGACCGGCAGGTCCGGATGCCGCGCGCGGACCAGGTCGACGACGGAATGCAGATCCTCGGTCAGGGTCGGCACGCCCGGCCAGATACCCCGCTGGGCGGTCTCCCCGAAGCCGCGCTGGTCATAGGCATAGACGGCAAGGCCCATCCCGGACCAGCGATCCTGTGGTTCCAGCCAGGCCCGGCGATAATCGTTGAAACCATGCAGGGCGATGACGACGCCCTGCACCTTCGCCGGGGCCTTCAGGGTATAGGGCAGGCGATAGCCGTCGGACATGACGAACGCGCCGTCCGTCATCACCGGTGTGTCTGTCCGGGGACCTGCCGGCTGCTGCATCGCGGTACAGGCGGTCAGGCAGCCGAGGGCCATCCCCATGAGCATCGCACGGCTCACCCTGGCGGCGTTCCGTTGCATGCGGATTGTGGTCATGCAAGTCGTGTACATGGTGGCTATGATGAACAAATGACTGATGAAATCGACCCCAAAGATCGCCTGCTGGTGGTCAACGAGGCCTTTTATGCCGCCTTTGCCAGCGGTGACCTGGCGTGGATGACGGACATCTGGTCAGCGCGCAGCGATATCGCCTGCATTCATCCGGGGCACGCGACACGGTTCGGACGGTCCGCCGTGCTTTCGAGCTGGTTCGATATCCTGCAACAGCCACCAGGCGTCAGTTTCAGCGGGGCGCGGGTGCTGATTCACGGCAACATCGGCCTGGTGTTCTGCGAGGAACATATCGGCGGGCATGTTCTCGCGGTCACCAATACCTTCCTCCTGGAAGGCGGACGCTGGCGCATGGTGCACCACCAGGCCAGCCCCGTGCACGCCGCATCGCCGGAACAGGAACCGCCTGAACGGGGTGGTACCGTCCACTAGGGCGATGACGTCAATGGAGGGAACTGCACCGGCCCGCCCCCCGGCATGCAGTCGCGGCTACCGGGATCGCGGTTCATCCGCGTCGTGCTTGTGAGCTGGCCACGCCACCGGGCGATTCGGCACATCGGACGTTGCCCTTGCCTCAGTCCTCGAGAAGCGCCCGGATGCGCGACTGCAATGCCGGGATGACGTCGGTTTCGAACCACGGATTGCGGGCCAGCCAGCCATTGTTGCGCCCCGACGGATGCGGCAGCGGCAGATGCGTCGGCATGTGATCTCGCCAGGCCGCGACGGTTGCCGTCAGGGTCTTCTGCCTTCGGCCCGCCAGGTGCCAGTCCATGGCGTACTGCCCGAGCACGAGCGTGAACTCGACCCCCGGCAGCAGGTGCAACCGGCGTTCGTGCCAGGTGGCGGCACATTCCGGGCGCGGCGGCAGGTCACCGGCCCCCTGCTTCGTGCCGGGATAGCAGAAACCCATCGGAACGATGGCGAAGCATGTGGGATCGTAGAACGTGTCCCGGTCCACGCCCAACCAGGCGCGCAGCCGATCGCCCGATGGATCGTCCCAGGGCACACCGGATCGATGTACCCGAATGCCAGGGGCATGGCCCGCGATGAGGATGCGGGCACGGGCAGTCGCCGCGAGGACCGGGCGGGGGCCGTGCGGCAGGTTTTCAGCGCAGATACGGCAGGCCCTGATCTCCGTCAGCATGCTCTCCAGCGGCGGCGTCATCGGAGGGAACCGGGTCGGTCGCGCAGGCGGCCCGTCGGCGTCTGCGCTGGAAACACGAAGGCGCATGTCCGACCCGGGCCGGACATGCGCCTTGATGTTTTCATCGTGACCCCGTCGAAAGCCGGTCCGGCGATCAGGCGTCGAGTTCCATGTCGGACTTCGGCACGGAGATGCAGGTCAGGCAGGAGCCCTTGTTGACTTCCGCACTCGGCTCCGTGGCGTAATTGACGTCACCCTTGAGAACCGCGGTGAAGCAGGTGCCACAGGCACCGGCACGACAGCCGGAGTCCATGTAGATGTCATTGGCCTCGGCTAACTCAAGGATGGTATCCGCGGAACCGTCCCAGACGATTTCCTGTTCCGAGCGCACGAACTTCAGCTTGAAGCCGGTTGCCGGTGCTGCTGCACCGCCGGCGTCCGGCGTATCGGCAGACTTCTTGGACTTCACCGTTGCGGGGCCGAAGGCTTCGAAGTGAATGTTGGCCTCCGGAACGTCCCAATCACGCAGGCCGTGGAACAGGCTCTCCATCATCGGCGGCGGGCCGCAGAAGTAGTAGTCGTAGTTGTTCGACGGCAGCACTTCCTGGAACAGCGGGGCGCCGACACGGGCCTTGTGGTGGTAATCCTTGCCCTCGACGTCCGTCTCGTCCGGACCGGAATAGCAGATCCGGACATGCACGTTCTCGTTGGCGCGGTCGATGGCTTCCAGATGCTCCCGGAACACGTGCTCCTTGCCGTTGCGGACACCCAGGAAGAACCAGGTTTCACGCTTCGAGCCGGATTCGACGATGGCATTCAGCATGGACAGCACTGGCGTGATGCCGATGCCGCCGCCGATCAGGACCACCGGGGTCTGGCGATGCATGTCGAGGAAGAAATCACCATTCGGCGCGAGGACATCGAGGATGTCGCCCTCGTGAACATTGTCGTGGAAGAAGTTGGACGACGACTTGCCCACGTCCGCCTTGGCCGGATCCTTCGGCGGCGGATTGCGCTTGATCGACACCCGGTAATATTCGCTCTGTGGGCTGTCCGAAAGGGAATAGCAGCGCGTCGTGACCTTCTTGCCCGAGGGCAGGTCGAGCTTGAATGTCAGGTACTGCCCGGGGTTGAACGGCGGCAGCGGGCGTTCGTCATGCGGATGCAGGTAGAAGGAGCAGATGTCCTTGTTTTCCGGGTTCTTCCTCTCGACGCGGAACTTGCGGATACCGTTCCAGGACAGCTCGTTCTTCTGCTTGTCGAATTCCCTGACGGCCTTGATCTGTTCGACCTTCTGCCGCAGGAACCCGAT
>CAJYBQ010000509.1 GCA_913064755.1 uncultured Alphaproteobacteria bacterium | reverse complement strand
TCGCGCACGCGTCGTCCGGGCCGTGTGCCGCGTGACACTGGCTCTGCGGCAGTGCGCCCCTTGCCGGGATACGGCCGAGGGTTTGTTCGTCTTCAGCAGGTGCTTCACGCCACCGGAAAGCTGCCCCGCGACCTTGCGCGACCGCTTGACGATGGCAGTCGTGTCGACCTCGATCTTGCCATCGATGCGAAAGCCGTAGTCCTGCGCGTGGCTCATCAGGTGGTAGACCTCGGCCGAACGCAGCAGGGCCTTGGTGGGAATGCAGCCCCAGTTGAGGCAGATGCCACCCAGGTGCTCCCGCTCCACCAGCGCGGCGGACATGCCGAGCTGCGCGGCCCGGATCGCGGCCACGTAACCGCCGGGGCCACCGCCCACGACGACGAGATCGAAATTCTTCGCCATGATCTTCGTCCTCCGTCAGAGCAGCATGGTGAGCGGGTCTTCGAGCAGGCCCTTGAGTGTTTCAAGGAAGGCCGCCCCCTCCGCGCCACCGAAGACGCGATGGTCCGCCGACAGGGTTGCGGTCATCACCGTTGCAACAGCCAGCGCCCCGTCCTTCACGACAGGCTTCGCCGTGCCGGCGCCGACGGCCAGGATCGCGGCCTGCGGCGGGTTGATGACGGCGACGAACTGGTCGATGCCGAACATGCCCAGGTTGGAGATGGTGAAGGTGCCGCCGGAGAACTCATCCGGTTTCAGCTTGCCGTCCCGCGCCCGTCCCGCCAGGTCCTTGGTCTCCGCGGAAATCTGCTGCAGCCCCTTCTGGTCGGTATTGCGGACCACGGGCGTGATCAGGCCACCTTCGATGGCCACGGCCACCGAAACATCGATCTTGCGATGCTGCAGGATCGCGTTCTCGGTGAACTGGGCATTGATCATCGGGTGTTTCCGCAGCGCCAGCGCCGAGGCACGGACAATGAAGTCATTGACGGAGATCTTGTAGGTGTCGGACCGGGCGTTGAGGTCCTTCCTCAGCGCCAGCAGGGCATCCAGCTCGATATCCATCGTCAGGTAGAAATGCGGCACCGTCTGCTTGGACTCTGTCAGCCTGCGCGCGATGGTCTTCCGCATGGAGTTGAGCTTGATCTCCTCGTAGTCATCGGTCACCGGCGGGTGGTCCCTGGCGACGGCCATCGGCGTTGCAGCAGCCGGTGCTGCGGCTTCCGTCCTTGCCGCCTCGGGTGCCGTGGCAGCCGATTTCCCGGCGGTTCCGCCGGCAATCGCTGCCTCGACATCTCGTTTGACGATGCGGCCCTTCGGACCGGTGCCCTCCACCAGCGAGATGTCCAGGTCGGCCTGGGCCGCGATCCGCCGCGCCAGCGGACTGGCGAAAATGCGGCCGGCATTGCTGCCGCCGCCGGCCCGGGCCTTTGGCGCGGGTGCCGTCTCGGCGGCCGCAGGTGCCCGCGGTTCCGGCTCGGCTGCCGCCGCTGCCGGGGCATCGCTGCTGCTGCCACCGCCGGCACCCTTCGCCTCGTAGCCGTCCAGCGCGCTCTTGTCCTCGCCTTCTTCCAGCAGGATGGCGATGGGGGCATTGACCTTCACGCCTTCCGTCCCGGCATCGACCAGCAGGGCACCGATGGTGCCCTCGTCGACCGCCTCCACCTCCATGGTGGCCTTGTCGGTCTCGATCTCGCAGAGCACGTCGCCGGAAGAAACGCTGTCTCCCGGCTTTACCTGCCAGCTGGCCAGCGTGCCCTCTTCCATGGTGGGAGAGAGCGCTGGCATGGTGATTGTGATCGGCATGTCGCGCCCTCCCTATTCGCTGTAGCAGACGGCCTTGGCCGCCGCGACGATGTGATCGGCCTGTGGCAGGGCCAGCTTTTCCAGGTTGGCGGCATAGGGCATCGGCACATCGACACCGGACACCCGCTTCACCGGGGCATCCAGCCAGTCAAAGGCTTCCTCCATGATCCGCGCCGAGAGTTCGGCACCGATACCGCAGGTTGGCCAGGCTTCCTCGACCGTCACGCAGCGATTGGTCTTGCGCACCGACCTGACAATGGTTTCGCTGTCGAGGGGACGGATGGAGCGCAGGTCGATCACCTCGGCATCGATGCCCTCCTCGGCCAGCTTCTCGGCCGCTTCCAGCGCCTTGCCCACGGTGATCGAAGAGCCGACCAGGGTCACGTCCGCACCCTTGCGAACGACCTTGGCCTTGCCGATCGGCAGCACGAATTCCGGGTCCGTCGCAACATCCCAGGTCCGGCCGTAGAGAACCTCGTTCTCCAGGAAGATCACCGGGTTCGGATCACGGATCGCGGCCTTCAGCAGCGCCTTGGCACTCATGGCGTCATAGGGTGCAACGACCTTCAGCCCGGGCACGGATGCGTACCAGGGCGCGTAGTCCTGGCTGTGCTGCGCACCGACGCGGGACGCGGCACCGTTGGGACCACGGAAGACGATGGGACAGCCCATCTGGCCACCGGACATGTAGAGCGTCTTGGCCGCCGAGTTGATGATCTGGTCGATCGCCTGCATCGCGAAGTTGAAGGTCATGAACTCGACAATCGGCTTCAGGCCACCGAAGGCGGCACCGACACCGAGACCGGCAAAGCCGTGTTCGGTGATCGGCGTGTCGATCACCCGACGCGGCCCGAACTTGTCCAGCAGGCCCTGGCTGACCTTGTATGCGCCCTGGTACTCGGCGACTTCCTCGCCCATCAGGAAGACAACCTCGTCACGTTCCATCTCTTCGGACATGGCATCGCGCAAGGCTTCGCGCAGGGTCACGTTCGCGGTTGCCGCCCCTTCCGGCAGGTCGGGCTGGTCATCATCGTCATCGGCAGGTTCAGCCGCACGGGGTTGCGGTGCGGCCTTCGGCGCGGGCTGTTCCTCCGCGGCGGCGGGCGCATCGGCCCTTGGCGCGGGGCCACCGGCCCCGGCATCGAACCCGTCCAGCGCGTCGGCATCCTCGCCGTCCTCCAGCAGCACGGCGATGGGCGCATTGACCTTCACGCCTTCCGCGCCCCCGTCGACCAGCAGCTTGCCGATCGTGCCCTCGTCGACGGCCTCGCCTTCCATCGTCGCCTTGTCGGTCTCGAGCTCCCAGATCACGTCACCCGGCCCCACCTGGTCGCCCACCTTCACCATCCCCTTG
>CAJYBQ010000508.1 GCA_913064755.1 uncultured Alphaproteobacteria bacterium | reverse complement strand
CGCTGCCATCGTGGGCATAATTCTCAGCAATCAAATCTACAACGGCTGATCCGACAACAGCACCATCGCTGAGCGTTGCCGCCTCTGCTGCGGCCTCTGGCGTGCGGATACCAAAGCCGGTGACGACTGGCAGATCGGTATGCGATTTAATGCGTTTATAGGCATCGGCGATGGAGGCACCGGCGGCACTTCTGGTGCCGGTAACGCCAGTGATCGACACATAATAAACAAAGCCGCTGGCCTCTTTCAGCACGACGGGCAGGCGGGCAACGTCACTGGTTGGGGTCACAAGGCGGATGAAGTTGAGCCCGGCTGCCTTCGCTGGCAGGCAAAGCTCGGCATCCTCTTCGGGGGGAAGGTCAACAACGATCAGCCCGTCAACACCGGCATCCACAGCCTTGGCCAGAAATTTATCACTGCCATAAATATAGATCGGGTTGAAATAGCCCATCAGCACGATCGGCGTGTCCGCATCGGACCGGCGGAACCGGGCCACCAGTTCCAGCGTCCGTTTCAGGGTCTGGCCAGCCGCCAGCGCCCGCAGGCCCGCCACCTGGATTGCCGGGCCATCGGCCATCGGGTCCGTGAACGGCATCCCGATCTCGATGACATCGGCACCGGCACCCGGCAGGGCCTCGAGGATGCGGGCGGAGGTCTCGAAATCCGGGTCCCCACCCATCACGAAGGTCACCAGGCCGGCACGGCCCTCGGCCTTCAGCGCGGCAAAGCGCCGATCGATACGCGCGCTCACAGCTTCACCCCCAGGGCTTCGGCAACCGTGAAGACGTCCTTGTCGCCACGACCGCACATGTTCATCAGGATGATATGGTCCTTCGGCAGGGTCGGCGCGACACGGGCCACGTGGGCCAGTGCATGCGACGGTTCCAGTGCCGGGATGATGCCTTCCAGCTTGGAGCAGAGCTGGAACATCTCCAGCGCCTCCATGTCCGTGGCGGAGACGTATTCGACCCGCCCGGTATCCTTCAACCAGGCGTGCTCCGGCCCGATACCGGGATAATCGAGGCCGGCGGAGATCGAATGCGCTTCCTCGATCTGCCCGTCGTCGGTCTGCAGCAGGTAGGTCTTGTTGCCATGCAGCACGCCGGGCCGACCGCCGGTCAGCGACGCGGCATGCTTGTCGGTATCGACACCATGGCCCGCGGCCTCCACCCCGACGATCTGCACGTCCGGATCATCCAGGAACGGATGGAACAGGCCCATGGCGTTGGACCCGCCGCCGATGCAGGCAACGATCTGGTCGGGCAGGCGCCCTTCCTTCTCCAGCATCTGTTCCTTCGCCTCGTTGCCGATGACGGACTGGAAATCGCGCACCATCGCCGGATAGGGATGCGGCCCGGCAACCGTGCCGATGATGTAGAACGTGTCGGCGACATTGGTCACCCAGTCGCGCAGGGCCTCGTTCATCGCGTCCTTCAGGGTCGATGAACCGGATGTGACGGGCACGACCTCCGCCCCCAGCAACTTCATGCGGAACACGTTCGGCGACTGCCGCTCCACGTCGACGGAGCCCATGTAGACGTGGCAGGGCAGGCCGAAGCGGGCGGCGACGGTCGCGGTGGCGACGCCATGCTGGCCCGCCCCCGTCTCCGCGATGATCCGTGGCTTGCCCATGCGGCGCGCCAGCAGGATCTGGCCCATGCAGTTGTTGATCTTGTGCGCGCCCGTGTGGTTCAGCTCGTCGCGCTTGAAGTAGATCTTGGCGCCGCCGAAATGCTCGGTCAGGCGTTCCGCGTAATACATCGGGCTGGGACGCCCCACGTAGTCCCGCAGGTAGTAATCCAGCTCTTCCTGGAAGCTCGGGTCGGCCTTCGCCGCCTCGTAGGCTTCATCCAGTTCCAGGATCAGCGGCATCAGGGTCTCGGCCACGTAGCGGCCGCCATAGTCGCCGAAATGCCCGGTTCCGTCCGGTCCATTGCGGAAGCTGTTCGGATTGTTGTTCGTGTTCATGGAATTGGTTCTTTCTCATGCCCGGCACCGCGTGCCGGAAGATTCAGTGCACTGCGCGCACGGCTTCGAGAAACGCCGTGATCCGCGCCGGATCCTTCTTGCCGGGAGCGCTTTCGACACCGGACGAGACATCGACCCAGGGCGCGCCGGTGACCCGGACCGCCTCGGCCACGTTGTCTGCATCCAGGCCGCCCGACAGCATCCACGGATGCCGCCACTCCCGGCCCGCCAGCAGGTGCCAGTCGAAGGCGATGCCATTGCCACCCGGCAGGGCATTGCGCGCATCGTCCGGCGCCTTGGCGTCGAACAGCAGCCATGACGTGGCGCTGTCGTATTCCCCGACAGCGCCAAGATCCTCCGCATGCCTTATCTTGAAGGCCTTCATGGTCGGCAGGCCGGTGCGCGCACCGATTTCCGCCACCCGCGCCGGGGTCTCTGCCCCGTGCAACTGCAGCAGGTCCAGCGCGACCCCGGCCAGCGCGCTGTCCAGCAGGTCATCGTCCGGGTCCACGAACAGGCCGACCTTCATGACCTTGTCCACGTCCGCGTCCGCGACCAGCGAACCGGCCTCGGCCGGTGTCACCGCCCGTGGTGACGGCGCATAGAACACCAGCCCGATGGCATCCGCGCCACCGTCCAGCGCCGCGCGGACCGACGCCGCGTCGTTCAGGCCGCAGATCTTTGTCCGGACGCTCACCGCTTCGGCCCCGGATGCGCCTGGCCGATCTCGTCCAGGATGGCCTGTGCCGCCGCCGCCGGGTCCGCCGCGCCGGTGATCGGTCGACCGATGACCATGCGCGATGCACCTGCCGTCATGGCTTCCGCCGGGGTCATGACGCGTTTCTGGTCCCCCAGGGCAGCGCCTGCGGGGCGAATGCCCGGCGTCACCAGCAAGGGGCCGTCACCCAGGGCGGCACGCAGGGGCGCAATCTCCCGCGGGCTGCAGACCAGGCCATCCGCGCCGCTGGCCATGGCCAGCCGTCCCAGGCGCACCACCTGCGCCTCGGCCCCGCCGGACACGCCAACCTCTGCCAGGTTGGCGTCGCTCATGCTGGTCACGCCGGCGCCCGCCACCCGGCCCCGGCGGGCCGCCCCCCCGGACCCCGCCCCCTCCCGCGCCCCCGCGCGCCTGGG
>CAJYBQ010000507.1 GCA_913064755.1 uncultured Alphaproteobacteria bacterium | reverse complement strand
CTTTTCCGGGTCCTCGATATGGGCTTCCAGGGCCAGCATGCCCTTGGCCTTGGCCAGGCGGAAGATCGTGTACTGCATCGTCAGTAGTTCCACGTAGGCGGCCTTGTTGTAAGGCTGCCCCTTCAGGATCTTGCCGATGGACTTGAAGACACCGAAGATCACGGTCTTCGGATTGGAGATGACGAAACCGCCAAATGCCGCGCCGCAGATGATCAGGACCTCAAGTGGCTGGACCAGAACGCCGAAGCTGCCGTGCGGCAGGTAGCCGCCCAGAACCGACCCAATGACGATCAGCACACCGATGATGAAGAACATGAGAGGCACCGACCTGTTTATTCGCAGGAACACACTGTGGGGCGATCTCGGTTAAGATCACGTTAGCGGATGACGCCCCCCGTGAACCGAATGGCGAATTTATTCCGCAAAGACAGGGTTCTCCGCGCGCTGTCAGTTGGTAAACTCCTGATCAGATATGAAGGATTCCATGGGTGGGGAGCGCCATGACGGTAACGCCGCGCGAGATGCGGGATGCAATGGGCTGCTTTGCCACCGGGATCACGGTCATCACCGCGCAGGATGCCAACGGGCGCCATGTCGGATTGACGGCCAACTCCTTCAATTCGGTCTCGCTGGAGCCGCCACTGGTGCTGTTCAGCCTGGATCGACGGGCCAATTGCGTCGATGCCTTCACTCTGGAGATGGCCTTCACGGTCAATGTCCTGGGGGTGGAGCAGCAGGCCGTGTCCAACCACTTCGCGTCGAAGGCCGACGACAAGTTCGCGGACATGGATTTCGCCTGGCAGACGGGCGACAACGGTTGCGCCATGCTTGACGGGGCCATCGCCAGTTTCGAATGCGTGACGGAGGCGGTGCACGAAGGTGGCGATCACGTGATCATTGTCGGCCGTGTAACCCACCTGAACCAGGTCGAGGATGCATCCCCGTTGCTGTACTTCCAGGGTAGATACGCCGCGCTCGACTGCTGACGCGGTGCATCAGTCGTATGCCACCGTGCGGCAGATGCGGCGCAGTGCCGTCCATTCCCGTGCCGTCAGGATGCGCCCCGTCCCGGTCGCCTGCTGTTTCAGCCGGGCAACGCGGTCATCGGGGCTGGGGTGGCTTTGCAGATAGCGCAGGATCGTCGGGCCCTGTCCGGGGGAGACTTCCCTTGCCGCGCGCTCGAAGAATTCGATCATGCCTTCCGTCCGGATGTTGCGCGCGTTCAGCATTTCAACCGCGAACCTGTCTGCCTGCCGTTCCGCGTCGCGACCATAGGACTGGCTGGCGATGACGGTAGCCATCTGGCCACCAAGGCCACCTGTCGTGCCCGGCGCGAAGACCGAGATGGCGGCATCTATCGCACTGTCGCGGATGACCCGTTCCACCCCGTGGCGATAGGCGACATGACCGATCTCGTGCGCCAGGACGCCTGCGATCTCCTCGGCTGAGCGGGCTTTCTGAATCAGGCCCCGGAAGATCATGACCTGCCCGCCGGGGAAGGCCACGGCATTGACCAGGTCGTCCGGGACAACCTTGACCCGTGGTGGCGGGTCCAGTTCCTGTCCGACCAGCAGTTCGTCGGTCATCCGTTGCAGCACGGCCAGCCCTGCAGGGTCGACGCAGGACTGTCGCGCGGCGGGCATCAAGCGCATGAAGGCCCGCTGCGTGTCTGTGCCCAGGTCGTGTTCAACGGATGTGGGAACCAGGGAGGCCAGCAGGCTGACGATCAGCGGCAGGGCGCTGATGATGATCATCACCCCCACGGCAAGCCCGGCTGCACCGATGCCGAGCCGGCGCATGTCCCGCCGGACACCGCCGCGCCGGTTGCTGAATATCCTGGGCATGATATCCCGGATCAGCGCTATCCCCGCCGCATCGGAAACGATCAGGCGCGCATCGGGCAGGCTGGCGTGACTGAAACGCACCCGGGCACCACCGTCGCTCTGGTCCACCAGTTCCAGGCCGGCCGTGTCCCAGAAATAGGCATGTCCCGCTGCGTTGAGGCTGATTCCTGCGGGCGACACACCGAACTGCGCGGCGTGTTCGCGCGCCGAGGTGCCGTCCAGGAAGATCGCCGCATGGTTCATGTCATTGCCTGCCGGATCAGATTCCGTCCATGCCGAGGATCGCATCCAGCCCGTCGCCGGGGCCATGGGCGCGGTCATGCGCCTGGACAATGGCATCCAGGTTGATCGTGCCGACAATCTCCGTTGTCTGGAGCAGGTATTCCGTGAAGGGATAGTCGATGAAATAGAGGTACGCCGCATAGCTCACGGGAGCCAGGAAAGGCAGCAGCAGGAGCACGGGCAGGACCACGCTGTAGAAGCCGCCGATGGAACCGCCGCTGACGTCCAGCAGCATGGCCGTGAGGATGCCCGAGCCCGAGATCAGGAACACCAGTCCGTATACGATCAACCCGGCCAGCAACCCACCGAAGAAGTAGATGCCGACGCCGCGCATCGGGCGCAATGTCGAACTGAAGCGCAGGCTGCCGAGCGAGGTCTGGCGCAACTGGTAGGCCAAGGCACGGCTGCGCCACCAGACCAGTGAAAGCCCGCCGGTGAATGGGAAGATGAGCCAGCAGATCAACCAGCTGCCCAGGATGTCTCTCGTCCGCCCCTTGTACTCGAACGCCAGTGAGCCGATGGACATCCTGCTGACCAGGTACTTCTGGGAGGTCACGGTCACCAGCGGATAGGCCAGGCCGAGGGTGAGAATTGTCAGCAGGACCGGCAGGGCGATGCGTCCGATGTATCCGAAGGTCGATCCGGTCAATCCGCAATTGATGCCGCGCCAGCTTGTCCGGCGGATCATGTACCGGTGTCGCCGATAGACGGCAATCAAGCCCAGAATGCCCATGACCGGGTAGAGCGCGATACCCCAGAGCAGGGAACCGGACAGCGGCCCGGCGAGGGTGAGTGCCAGGAACTGCAGTCCCCACAAGGCCAGTGCCAGAATGGTACCCGCCACGAGAAAGCCGAGAAACAGCTCGATCCCGCGACCGCCGTATTCCAGCCGGCTGCCACCGATGGAAACGTGGCTCCAGATATAGCGCCGGACCTTGGTGCGCGCCCAGAACCAGTAGATGCCCCGGGTCACCATCAT
>CAJYBQ010000506.1 GCA_913064755.1 uncultured Alphaproteobacteria bacterium | reverse complement strand
GTGTCCGCACCGTCTACGTGATGGGCGAGGTGGCCAAGCCCGGTTCCTACGAGATGACCGAGGGCGCGAACTTCTTCGACGTGCTGGCGAACTCCGGTGGCCCGACCCGCTATGCCGAAACCCGGCAGCTTCGGGTCATCCGCGCCGACGGCACGGTCGTGGCCTTCGACCTGGCCGGCTACACGGAAGGGCGGGCGGGCATCACCATTCCGTCCATCGGTCCCGGCGACGCGATCTTCGTGCCGGAGAAGACAGACCAGCTGGAGAAATCCTGGCTGAAGATCGGCACCAACCGCGCCATCCGCATCATTGGCCAGGTCAACAAGCCCGGCCGCTACGAATGGTCGAACGAGATGAGCCTGCTCGACCTCGTCGCCCATGCCGGTGGCCCGACGCAGTTCGGCGATGCCACGCAGATCCGGATCCTGAAGGAAAACGGCGACCAGGCGGAAGCCACCGTCTTTGACCTGCAGGACTTCATCAACAACGGCGGCGCGCTCGACGATCTGCCGGAACTGCGCGCCGGTGACACGGTGACGGTTCCGGAACTGCCGCGCGACCCCAGTGACAACCGCAGCCAGTGGACACGACTGGACTCGGACCGTGCCATCTACGTCATGGGCTCCGTCGGTGCGCCGGGCCGGTATGCCTTCAACAACAACCTGCATTTCCTCGACATCATCGCCGCTGCCAATGGCCCGACGCCGAATGCCGACATCCGCAGCATCCGGGTGAGCAGTCGGAACGGGAAGGGGTCGGGGGTCACCCAGGTGAACATGGCGCTGTACTTCGAGACGGGTGACGCGACCCTGCTGCCGGATGTCGTGCCGGGCGACGTGATCTACGTGCCCAGCCGCGACCGCGACTACACCGAAACCGATCCAGCGAAGATGGTCCGGGTGCTTGGGTCGGTCCGTGCCCCCGGCCGCTATACCTTCGACGACCAGATGACGATCCTCGACCTGCTTGCCGAAGCCGGCGGTCCGGCATCCGACGCCTGGCAGGAAAAGATCGTGGTCGTCCAGGTCGTGGATGGGGAGCCGAAGGCCACGGCCTTCGACCTGGTGCAGTTCGCCCGTGGCGGGGATTTCTCCGCGCTGCCCGTCGTGCGTGCCGGAGACACGGTCTATGTCCCCTCCGTCTCCCAGAGCGACTGGCAGATATTCATGAACGGTGTCCGCGACGTGTTCCAGGTCGTGTCCATCTTCGCCATCCTGGGAGTGATCTGATGACCCCCTTCGGCATCGACCATACCGAGCTTGATCACATCGGCAGCCATATCGAACGGTTCGCCGGGCGGGACGGCCGAGACGGCCGAGACGGACAAGACGGCCGAGACGGACAAGACGGCAGAAAGGGCCGTGCCGTGCGGGTGCTGATCACCGGCCCGGCACGCGGGGCAGGGGTGTCCGCACTGGCCTGGGCCCTGGCGCAGCGCGCGGTGCTGGAGGGGAAGCGGGTGCTGTTCCTGGACCTCGATCCGCTGATGCCGTTCACGCAGCGGGTGCTGGCCCTGGGGCTGGCCCGGGAACCCGTGGCCGCGGGGCAGGCGATCACCCGGCCCTGGCGCGTGCCTGGGCGTGACCTGGAAATCGCCTGTGTGACGACCGCATGGTCGCGGCTGTCATCGCGTGGCGCCGCCTCGGACCAACTGGCGGCGGAACTGGACCACCTGTCGGACAGCCATGACCTGATCATTGCCGACGCCGCGCCGATAGCGGCCCGCCGAAGCACGGGCGCGCTGGACGGCTGTGCCATGGGGCCGCATTTCGACCTGACCTTCGTGGCTGTCCAGGCGGGTGCCACCACCTCCGAAAAGCTTCGGACGGCGCTGGCCCGCCATGCCGAAATGGGCGGCAACATTGCAGGCATCATGCTGAACGAGCGGGATTTCGAGCGCCCTCTGGAGGGCCTGCTGCGCCGGGCAAGGCTGGTCGCGGCCCGTTGGCCCTGGACGGTCAGGCTGCTGGGCCTGCGTCCCCGAACCGGCTTCTAGCATAGGCCTGGATTTCCGCGACGGAGGCCTCGGTCAACCGGCGGATGTCGGCCGCCAGGGCCAGGCCGCGCGCCGGATCGCCCTCGCTGACGGCGGCTTCGATGGCGCGGCAGGTGGCGAACAGGCGCATGGCACCCAGGGAGCCCGAACTGCTGCCGATCCGGTGTGCCACGGCCTCCAGCGCCGCCGTGTCCCGGTTGGCCAGCGCGGCTTCGAACTCGTTGATCGCCTCCGATACGTGCTGCGCGTAGACCTGCACGATGCTGGGCATGACCTCGGCGGATGTCTCCTCCGCCAGCCGTTCCAGCACGTCGGCATCCAGCACCGGGTGGGCATGGCCCGCGGGTACGTGCCGTCTGGAGTCGGCGAGCGTCTCCATTGTTTTGTGTCCCTGCACCAGTAGTCCGACGCTGTACACCAGCGGGAACGGGTTCGGTGTGCGCATGTTCATGTAGTAATGGGATGCATCGGACGCGAGCACGACCCAGCCGCGCTTGGTCGGGACGCGTACGACCTGCAGCCCGTCGGTATGGCCGCCGACGTGATGCAGGGTGACGCCCGGCGCGATCTCCTTCGTGCCATCCACAAAAACAACCCGGTTGTCATACACCATGCGGCTCATCTCGATTACGTAATCCAGTGCATAGGCGACGTTGAAAATCTTGGACGTCATGTGCTTGCCGGTGGCGAACTGCATCTCCCGCTCCTGCAGGTAGAACTTCGCCTTGGGGAAGTCGCTGACCGTGCCGGCGTGATCGTAATGCAGGTGGGTGACAACCACGTCTTCCACCTCCGTCGAATCGATTCCTATGGCTTTCAGCCCCTCCGCCGGCCGGCGCATCAGGTTGCGGCCGCGCGCCGTCGCTTCCTTTTCCTCGAAACCGATGTCGACGATGATGGTGCGGCCGTTTCCGACAATCGCCCAGACGAAATAATCCATCGGGCTGGGCCCGTTATGCGGGTCCGGGTTCAGAATATGATCATTGTGCATTGCATCGCGTTCCGCGTAGCGAATGGCATAGACTTCATACGGTTCGTAGGAATCCGGCATATTGTTTTCCTGAGCCTCCCAGTTTTTGCTTGAGGATCGGTACGTTACCGATCAGCATT
>CAJYBQ010000505.1 GCA_913064755.1 uncultured Alphaproteobacteria bacterium | reverse complement strand
GGCACGTGATCCCGTCACGCGATGCGACCGCGGCAGTGCTCGGCGCGGCCCTCTGGCTGGTTCTCGGGCTCGCCCTCTCGGAACCGGTCCTCGAGGACGGGGACGGCGGCGGCGCGGCCAATATCGCCGGGCGCGTGCTGGTTCTGGACATGACGGACGAGGGGATGGCCGATGCCGTCAGGGGCACGGCGGCAGACATCGCCGCGTCCCTGCCGGAGATTCCGGTGGCGCTTGTCGCCGCCACCGGCGATGCCTTCGACATCGTGCCCTTCACGACCGACAGGCAGCATGTCAGGCGCTACCTGTCCGTCCTGGACCCGGCCCTGATGCCGGTCGGCGGTCATGAACCGCAACGGGCCATCGCCCACGCCGAGGCCATGCTGGTCCGTGCCGGCATGATCGCGGGCCAGACGGTGCTGGTCACGGGCGCGGTCACCGTGCCGCCCGGGCAACTCGCGCGGGACCGCTGGCTGCGCGCCATCGTCGACGTGCGGGCGGGCGGACAGACGGCGCTCGCCATCCGCACCCTGGCCGAACAGTCCGACGCGCGGCTGGTTTCACCTGGCGGACTGGCCGACCTGGACCGTGACCTGCGGCAGGCCGTGGCGTCGCTGGTCGCGGATTCGCCCGAACTCTCGGGCCGGACGCCCCTGCAACCGTGGCTGATCGGTCTCGCCTGCCTGTTGTGGCTGTTCCGGTTCAGGCGGCCGTCATGACCATGCGTTTCACGGCAATCGCGATCCTGCTGCTGGCCCTCGCGGCGGGTGCAGGCTGGCTGCTGCCGCGGCTGGATCGGCCGATTGATGCACATTCGGTCGGGCTGGAACTGATCGCGGAGGGCCGCGCGCGCGAGGCGGCCTACATGTTCGACGATCCGGTATGGCAGGGTGTCGCGGAATACCGCGCGGGGCGCCTGTATCGCGCCGCCGGCGCCTTCGTGCAGACCAAGAGCGCGCTGTCGCTCTACAACCTCGGCAACGCCTACGCCCTTGTCGGGCAGTGGCCGGGCGCGGTCGCGGCCTACAACGCGGCCTTGCGGCTGGAACCGGAGCACGCGGATGCCCGGCACAACCTGGCGCTGGTCCAGCAGGCACGGGCGGCCGAGCAACGGCAGATCGACGACAGCCGCCGGGAGCGCCGACTGGGCATCTGGCAGGACGGCATGTTGCGCAGCCCGGACGACGCAACGCCCCCCGAGGACGCGAAGATCCGCAAGGACGGGGACAGCGCCGGTGGCGGCTCCGCCCGTCCCGCCGCGGAACCCGGCAAGGCATCCTCCAGGAGCACCGGGCGCGGCACGCCGGGAGACCAGGCACCGGAAGGTGACGCCCGGGCCGGCGCTGCCGAGGGCGGCGACGGTGACTACGAGACCCCGGAGGGCCTGACCGGCGCATCGGCTGCCCGGCATCGCCGCGCCGAATCCATCCAGCAGGCGGAACAGCAGCTGCGGCGCATCGTCGACCGGCCGGAACAGGTGCTGGAAGCCCGCTTGCGCAATGCCCATCGCAAGCGGACGGGCACGAGATGATGCGCTGGTTCGCCCTGCTTGCCCTGTTCCTGCCCGCCATCGCGCAGGCGCAGAACGAACGCGCGCCCGAGGTCCCCGAACTGGATGTCGAGGTGATCACGGCCGGCGGCGAGGCCGGGTCCGTCTTCGTGCAACAGCAGGTTCTGCTGAAGATCACGCTGACCTCCCGCCATCCGTTCAGGACGCTGCAGATCGAGACGCCCCGGATCGGCAACGCGGAAGCGCATGTCGCGTCGCGCCCGAAGACCCGGGAATTCTCCACCTATGGCGGGTCGGGCTGGCGCCACCAGAGGATCACCGCGCTGTTTCCGCTGCAGAGCGGCACCTGGACGCTGCCCCCCGTCACGGCGAGCGGTTCGGTGCAGAAGCCCGATGGAACCACGCTGGGTTTCGAGACCCGGTCCCCGGCGCGGCAGATCGAGGTGAAGCCCGCGCATCCCTACCTCAACGGGTTCTGGTGGGTCGCCGCAGAGGACATCGCGCTGTCCGAGGAATATTCACGCGACCTGTCCGGCCTGAAGATCGGCGACACGGTGCGGCGAACGGTGCGCATGGTCGCCAGGGGCACCACCGCCGAGCGGCTGCCCGAACTGCGGCAGGAAACGACGCCGGGCGTGTCGATACACGCGGTCGGTGGCAGCCAGACCAGCCGCTTCGGTCCCGACGGCGGCATCGCCGAGGTCACGCGATCCTGGGCGATCACCGTCAACAGCGAGGACCCGGTCAATATCGCGCCGATTTCGGTGACCTGGTGGCACGCGGGCGAGGCGCGTCCCGCAAGCTCCGGCGTACCGGCAGGCCGCATCGAACCGCTCGCCATCGACGCCGCGCAACTCCGTGCCGACCTGCTGGCGGAGGCAACGGCGGAACGGGAAACCGGCACCTACCTCCTGCTCGCCTTGCTCCTCGTCCTGGCGCTGCCCGTTGCACTGCTGTGCCTGGCAGCACTGTCCGCCCTCCTGCCGTCCCGCGCCGACCTGCGGCTGCGGCGGGGCCTGGCAAGGGCGAAACCGGGCGAAGGCACACGGGCAATCGTCCGCTGGGGGCAGTCGTCGGTGGATGCTTCGGTCCGGACCGTTGGCGACCTGATCAGGCACGCCCCGCCGGACATCGCGGATGTCCTGCGCCGGGCACAGCGGTCTGCCTACGGCGGCGAAGACGCGCGCGGCCCGGCGCTTCGCCCGCTGCTGCGCTGGTCGCGCCGGGAACGGCTGAAACGCCTGGTTTCGGCTGTCGTCCGGTCGGCCGGGTCCACCCTGTCGGGGGTGCCGGGAGCCTGAATGTATCTCTCCAGATACCGAAGACTCGTTTACGCTGCGTCACCTGCAAAATACTGTTTCAACGTGGAGTGGAATTGGAATGAGCATGAGTGAAGGCATTTCTGAAGACGAAGAACTGATTGACGTCGGCGGCGACCCCTGTGGCTGCGATTGCTGCGGCGACGATGGCTTCAGCCGACGCGAGTTGCTGGGCTTCGGCGCGGCTGCCGCGACCGTCGGCGGGCTTGGCGTTTCGGGCCAGGCGCTGGCCGACGAAGGCCCCCTCAACATGCCGGTGCAGCCAGGTGACCGCTTCATGGTCA
>CAJYBQ010000504.1 GCA_913064755.1 uncultured Alphaproteobacteria bacterium | reverse complement strand
AGTTGACGGGGAGCGGGATCAGCGTGACGGGAGTGACCAAGGCAGTCTGTGGTCATCCCGCCATTGCCCGGGCCATGCTGGACGGCGGTGTTGTCGGCCTGGCCGAGTCCCGGCTGACGAATGTCGAACGGTTGCGCAGTGGGGGCATCATGTCCCCGATCGTCATGATCCGGACACCTGTCCCAAGCCAGTCGGGGCGGATAGCCCGGAATTGCGACGCCAGCTACAACACCGAAATCGATGTCATCAGGCGCCTCGCATCAGCAGCGCGCCGAACCGGAAACACCCATGGCATCATCCTGATGGTCGAGATGGGCGACATGCGCGATGGCATCATGCCGGAGGATGTGGCCGCAGTCGCGCAGCAGGTGTCCGACTTGCCAGGTGTCTTGCTGAAAGGTATCGGCGCGAATTTCGCCTGCCTCAATGGCATGGTACCGAACGCGATGGTGATGGCGCGTTTCTCGGCACTCGCCAGCCAGGTCGAATCTGCGATCGGCAGCCGGTTCGAGGCGGTTTCCGGCGGCAATTCAGCCAATATCCCGTGGGCCCTGGTGCATGGGGCAAGATCCCGGGTCAATGACCTGCGGCTGGGCGAGGCGATCCTGTTGGGAGTGGACCCGGTTTCGGGAACCCGGATCGACGGACTTCATACCGATGCCTTCACGCTGGTCGCCGAGATCATTGAAACCAAGGCAAAGACAGCGCCAGTCCATCGGTTCTCCACCCGTCCGTCGTGGCCGCCGCTGAAGCTCGTGGCCGTCAATGATCAGCCCATGCGCTCCATCCTCGCCGTCGGGGAGCAGGATACGGATGTCGCCGGCCTGTCGATGCCGGATGGTATCCTGTTCGTGGGGGGAACCAGTGACCACCTGGTCGTACAGAATTCCCGGCTCCGGCTGGCGGTTGGCAGCGAGGTGAGTTTCCAGATGAATTACGCAGCCCTGATGCGGGCCATGAATGCACCCGATGTCTGCAAGGTGCTGCACAATGCGATACCGTTTCCTGCAGTGACCCCGTCACCGCATGGTGGCCGCTTTCTGGAGACAGCGTGATGCGCAAGATGCACAGGGACATGGACGCGCCGGAGAGCAGGGATCCCGCGCAGCACGCGATTGCCGATACCCCCAGGACCCGCCCCTGCCTGTGTTGCGGCGTGGCATTCGACAGCTCCGGTTTCGGGGAGCGCATCTGCCGTCGCTGCAAGTCGACGTCGGCCTGGCGCGACGGCAATGCCGGCGGATCAAGCCGGAAATAGCCTGACCGGTATGCCGCCAGGTGACCCCCGTCCGGGCATCCCCCCACTTTCCATCACCGACGCAGCATGTGACTGTTGACGCTGATCGGGCGTTGATAGGGGGAGGTGCAGGTCATGGACTCACTGGAGGATCGGCCGTTCTTTCATGACGGCATGCGCGCGCTGCAGGACGAGATGGACGGGCGACGCACGGCGGATGCCATCGTGAAGAGTGTCCGGCATTTCGAGTTCTCGGAGGCGGACAGGAAGCTGATCGAGGAAGCGCCTTGCGTCTTCATTGCCTCCGCCTGGAACGAATATGTCGATTGCAGCATGAAGTCCGGCGATCCCGGCTTCGTGAAGATCGTCGGCCCGGGAACCATCGAATACCCCGAGTATGACGGCAATTCCATGTACCGCACGCTTGGCAACATCAGCCGCAACCCCAACATCGGACTGCTGTTCGCGAAGTTCGATGGCCGGACCCTGCGCATGCGGATCAATGGCCGGGCAACGATCCTGCAGGACGCGGAGAGCCTGTCGCGGCACCATGGTGCGCGGTTCGTGATCCGTGTCGCGTGCGAGAGCTATCCCACCTGCACGCGCTACATTCCCGACTTCGTGGCGGGCAAGCCGGCGCGGCCTGTCCCGCGGGCGGGGCCGGGGACGCCGCCGGGGCGGGCCGGCCCCCGGCCCGCGGAGGTCACGGGGGCCGCGCGTCCGGGCGCCCCGCGCCGGTTGCCGCGGGCGCGCGGCCCTGTGCTACTCGTCCGGAGGGTGCTGTTCATCGTGGGCACCTTCGTCAGCGAGGACCTGACCGCCAGCGCCGCCGGGGTGATGGTCGCTCAGGGACGCGTCGTGGTCGTCCCCGCGGCCTTCGCCTGTGCGCTGGGTGTCTACGTCGGCGACCTGGGGCTGTTCCTCGCGGGGCGCTGGCTCGGACGGCCCATCGTCGAGCGCCCGTAGCTTGCTCTCCGAAATCACCTTGAAACCGTCAATCTCAATCGGCCGGGCTTTGTCTTGCCGGCGGACAGTGATCTTAGCGTCCTCGAGCAGACCAAGCGCCTCCAGCCGTTGACACGTCTGCCGGGTTTTGGCGAGCGCCTGCTCAAACCGGGTGCAGAAAGCGAGCACGCGCCGCGCATAGGGCGATGGCTGTCCGCCATCGAACAGCCTTTCTTCATCAGGGCCAGCCGCGAAATTCGCAGCGGTCCGGTTGGCGCAAAGCAGCATCCGGCCGCTGCCGGCGCTCTCCTTGACCAGGGCGAACGGAAACCGGCGCATATAGGCGGGCACGTAGGCCCCATCGCGCCAGCCGCCCTCCTCATCGACAAAATCGCTGCGGCCCGGCGACATGCCGAGCAACGCCACTGGTTGGCTTGGGCTGGACCGGGTGAAAACGATGGGGAAATGCGCCTGGGCCTGCATGAACTCGTCCAGCGCCAATGGCGCCGCGTGCATCGCACGGGCGAACGCAAAATCGCGCCGTGGCCGGAACGGCAAGGCGGCGTGTTGTTCCGAAAACAGCGGCGTCAGCGAACGATAACCGATCGGCAGCGCATGGCCGCCGCCGCGCGGCTCGGGCTCTTGCGAACTGGCCATATCGCTTCGCCCCTACTGCGTTCGCGTCAGGTCGATCGGCAGGCGGTTCAACGCCAATCGACGGACATAGTTATACAACTGAACCACCGCCGACGCATCTTTGCGTGCGATCCGGATAGCCACGGCGGCCCCTTCCGGCAATCGCTGAAGGCAGGGGTCATCGGGCGCGAAATCGGCGACGAGGCGGAACATCTGCTGATTGCCGGACGTCACCGGAGCGAAACCACGGGTGCGCGCCGTCGTCTCGCATGACGGAAAAGCGATGGGGCGGAC
>CAJYBQ010000503.1 GCA_913064755.1 uncultured Alphaproteobacteria bacterium | reverse complement strand
GCTGCGATTAACCGGATTCGATGGCCATCTGCCCGGATTATTGGGGAAAGCGATGCAGAATTCGATACTCGTGGCCGCGGTTGGGCTGTTCTGCGCGGCATCGGTGGCTGAGCTCGAGCTCCCTCCGCTGTTAGGCAACCAGATGGTCGTGCAGCGCCGGCAGGCGGTCGCGGTGTGCGGGACGGCGGACGCCCCGGTCCGGGTCGAGATGGGCGGCGCGTCGGCGACCGCCGCCCCGGGCGACGACGGGCGGTGGTCGGCTTCGCTGCCGGCGCTGCCCGCGGGCGGGCCGCACACGATCACGGTCTCGTCGGGCGACGAGGTGGTCACGATCAAGAACGTGCTCGTCGGGGACGTCTGGGTCTGCTCGGGCCAATCGAACATGTTCTGGCGACTCGAGCAGACCGACCGCGGCTCGGAGTTCATGGAGTCGGCGAGCGATCTGAAGAACGTTCGGCTGTTCCAGATGCAGAAAACGTGGAGCCGAATACCCGAGGAGCGCGTGCAGTCGATCGGCTGGCGGATGAGCTCGCCCGCGACGGCGAAGCGGTTCTCGGCGGTGGGGTACCACTTCGGGCGGATCCTGAACGCGGAGGCGGGCGTGCCGATCGGGCTCATCCAGTCCGCGTGGGGCGGGACGCCCGCGGAGGCGCGGGGGCGGGGCGGGGGGCGGGGCTGGGAGGGGGGTGGGGGGGGACGGCGGGTCGGGGCGGGGGGGGTGGCGAGGCTGGGGGGGTGGTGGAAGGCGGGGGGGTGGGCGTGGGGGGGGGGCGCGGGGATCGGGCTGGGTGTAGCAGACGGCAGCCTAGCCGCCGGGTCGGGCCCGCGCAAGGACGGCATGGCGATGGGATACTGATCAGACCACGAATGATCCACCAACCGACGGAGTTTCGCGCAATGACGCATACGGTTCTGCTTGCAGGCTGGGTATCGAAGGGCAAGGGCCCGGCCCTGGAGGCCGCGCTGGCCACGGACTGGAAGATCGAGGCCTGTGACCCGGCGGAGGAGCCGGACAGGTTTCGCGAGCTGGCGCCGCTGGCCGACGCCATCGTCGGCGGCCACATCAACACGGCCTGGCCCGCGACGCCGAAGCTGAAACTGTTTCAGATCCCCTTCACCGGCTTCGATTTCCTGTCCCCGGAAAAGCTGCCGAAGGGTACCGCCTGCTGCAATACCTACGAACATGAAACATCCATCGCCGAATACATCCTGCTGGCGATGCTGGAGTGGGAAATCGGCCTGCGCCACACGGACGCGAAGTTCCGCACCGTCGGCTGGGACGGCAAGGGCGCGGCGCAGGGGCCGGTGCACGGGGAGGTCCGGGGCAAGACCGTGGGCATCATCGGCTATGGCCACATCGGCCGGGAGGTGGCGCTGCGCGCCCGTGCCTTCGGCATGCAGGTGCTGGGCGTGGGACGCCGCGAGATGGCGAAACCGGCGGAGATCGACCGCTATGAAACCGTCGATGCCGGGCTGGACCGCCTGCTGGCCGAGAGCGACTACGTGGTCGTCTGCTGCCCGCTGAACGACGCCACGCGCGGCCTGATCAACGCCGAGACCCTGGGCCGGATGAAGCCCACCGGCGTGCTGATCAACGTCGCCCGTGGCCCGGTGCTGGACGAGGAAGCGGTCTACAACGCCCTGCTGGCCAGGCAGATCGGCGGCGCGGTGATCGACGTCTGGTACCAGTACCCCAACGCCAGGGACCGCAATCCCGCACCGTCGCGGTTCCCCTTCGGCACCCTGGACAACGTCATCATGACGCCGCACAACTCCGGCTGGACCCAGGAACAGATCGACCGCCGCTGGCAGTTCGTGGCCGCCAACCTGGACCGCCTGGCACGCGGGGAGCCGCTGGAAAACGTGGTCTTCGAAGGCACGCGCGACACCTGAGGCGATGCCGTGCGCGGAGCAGTTGCACCGCGCGCGGCCTTCGGCTAGGTTCCGCCGTCCGCAGGCGGGAACCAGCCGCCTGAGACCCAGCGCCGACCGGCCGACACCCACCCGGATGTCCGCCGCCGACGCATCCGCGGAGAGGTGCCGGAGTGGTCGAACGGGGCGGTCTCGAAAACCGTTGATCCAGCGATGGGTCCGAGGGTTCGAATCCCTCCCTCTCCGCCATATTTTGTAATTACGTCATTGAAATTATTAAGAAAAGTCAAGAGAAGAGGCGAATTGCCCACAAATTCGCGTACAATCGAGCTCGCATGTCTCGGGCTCGGAGCCCTTGGCGTCACTTTCTGATCCGGCATCCTCCCACCCGGTCCTTGACTGATGGGACTGCTACCCGTGTAGCGCCCCAACTTCGCTATCTTGCCCGAGTGTCCATCAAGTGCTTGAGGGCACCAAAATCAGTAGTGCTCAGCCAAGTCGTCGTATCGCGACGGGAACGCCGCAGGTGGTCTGCTACGGGGTCGTCCTTCACAGTTTCAACTGGCACCCGCTGCAGTTCAATCCGCACTCTGACCCTGTTTGCAGGACGTGCGTATTGATCCTCATACCCGGGTCCAGACTCATGAGCGTAGGGATCAGCACGAAATTCTACGCCTGAAGTCGTTTCTCCGCCGCCCACGATGCCAATACGACCGGTCCCAAGGATGATCGCAGGAATGCCGGACGTGATATCATCCGTGACCCGTCGCCCTGTCAGGAACCATTGCTCCGGCTCCAGCGGGATGCGTTCCTCCCATACCGGCCAATGATCCGGGTTCAAGCGGAACAAGAGGGCGTAGCGGTCTGAAGACATCTTCCTACCTCGCAGATCCTGCTTGGTTCAATTCGAACAGCCGCGCCAAGGCGTCGTCGTCGCCGATGGCCTCCGGCCAACCATTGGCAGCGGCGACGGTCGCATCCGGTTCCCGGTGAGCGTTGGCGAGCCATGCGGGACGCTGGGTATAGAGGCTTGATTCGTCCAGCTTGCTCGCCGCCTCGGCGATCCGTTGATCGCGAGGATCGCCCGCGTAGTCGGTTGCCGCTGGATTCAGCGTCAGACCGTCGGGAAATGGAAACGTCTCGAACGTGGTGCTCGGAGTATATCGGGGATCGTTTACCTTGCCAAGCCAAGTGCCCATTCGGAGGGCCCAAGTCTCATGCAACCGACTGTGCAGGATGCCAAGAGCCGCATCATCGTCTCGGGCTATC
>CAJYBQ010000502.1 GCA_913064755.1 uncultured Alphaproteobacteria bacterium | reverse complement strand
CGGCCAGCCCCGCCCCCGCCGGCTGCACCAAGGGGGGCACGTCGGGCAACGCGAAGGAGACGGTGCTCGCCAACTACATGAAGAAGGGAGACCCGCGGACCGTCGCGGTGGCCCTGGCCAAGATCAAGCCCGACCATGCCTCCCGCGTGCTCGCGGCCCTGCCGGAGGACTTCGCGCTGGAAGTCGTGGCGCGGATGCTGCGGATGGAATCGGTGCAGAAGGAAGTGCTCGACAAGGTCGAGGAAACGCTGCGCATCGAGTTCATGAACAACCTGGCGCGCACCAACCGCCGCGACAGCCACGAGATGATGGCGGAGATCTTCAACAACCTCGACCGCCAGACCGAGAACCGCTTCGTATCCGCCCTGGAGGAACGCAACCGCGACTCGGCGGAACGGATCAAGGCACTGATGTTCACCTTCGAGGATCTGGCGAAGCTGGATCCGGCGGGTGTCCAGACCCTGCTGCGGGTCGTGGACAAGGACAAGCTGGGCATGGCGCTGAAGGGCGCGTCCGACACCCTGCGCGACCTCTTCTTCTCCAACATGTCGGAACGCGCGGCGAAGATCCTGCGCGAGGACATGGAGGCCATGGGCCCCGTGCGTTTGCGCGACGTGGAAGCCGCACAGATGGAGATGGTGAATGCCGCCAAGGATCTCGCCCAGAAGGGCGACATCATGATGGCGGACAACAAGGGCGACGACGAGTTGGTGTACTGACGTGGCAGAGAAATTCCTTTTCGATCAGGACTTTGACAATGGTGGCGGCAGTGCCGCGCGCCGTCGCGCAAAGGTCGAGGTGTTCCAGTCGGAAGACCTGGATGTCGCGCGGGCCGAAGGCTTTGCCGAGGGCGAACAGCGCGGTCGCCAGCTTGCAGAGCAGGAGATCGAGGCCGCCGCGTCATCGACCCTCGGCATGATCGCCAGCGGCATCGACGACTGCCGCGCCGCCCTGGGTGACCTGGAACAGCGCCAGGGCGCGGAGGCTGCGCGGATCGGTGTCGCCATCGGCAGGCGGCTGGCGGAAACCCTGCTGGCCCGTTTCCCCGAAAAGGAAATCGAGAGCCTGATCATGAACTGCCTGCGCGAACTGCGCGACGAGCCCCGGCTGGTGGTCCGCACCTCGGAAACCGTCGCGGACAGCCTGCGGGAGCGGATTGACCAGATGGCAGCCGGATCGGGCTTCGCCGGCCGCGTCGTGCTGCTGCCCGATGACACCATGGGCCTGCAGGACGCACGGGTCGAATGGGCCGACGGCGGTGCCAGCCGTGACCATGCCGCAACAGAAGCCGCGATCACTGAAGCCGTGAACAGATTCCTTGACACGAATGAACGCCAGAACGGCGCAACGGAGTAACCCAGATGGCCGAAGAAACAGAACTCGACCTGAACGAGACAAAGGACGAACCGTCCACGGGCACCGCCGTCGCCACCACCGGTGATGACGATGACGAGGATGCGCACCGCACGGCCAGCGACCTGGAGACCGTCTTCGACATCCCGGTCCAGGTTTCGGCGGTGCTGGGGCGGTCGCGGATGCAGGTCAGCCAGCTGATGCGCATCGGCAAGGGCGCCGTGGTCGAACTGGACCGCAAGGTCGGTGAAGCCATCGACATCTACGTCAACAACCGGCTGGTCGCCCGCGGCGAGGTCGTCGTGGTCGACGACCGGTTGGGCGTGACCATGACGGAAATCATCAAGGGCAATCGTGGTTAATCACCGATTGCTCCCAATTAGGTTGAAGCAGGACCAGGGAAAAAGCTGAATGTTCGGGCGCTTTGATTTCGCAACGCTGATCGGAATGATCGCCAGTGTGCTTGTGCTGGGCGGGGCCATCTGGCTGGGCGACGGCTTCAGGGCCTTCCTGAACCTTCCGTCCCTGTTGATCGTCTTCGGCGGGACACTTGCCGTGACCCTGATCAGCTATTCCCTCAGCGATGTCATGCGCGCCTTTCCGGCGGTCGTGTCGATCATGTTCCGCCGCCTGCGCGACCCGTCCGAGGCCGCGATGCTGGCCGTGAAGCTGGCCGACGAAGCCCGCCGTCACGGTCACCTGGCCCTGCCCGCCCGCCTGCAGCGGGAGCGGAACGAGCCCTTCCTGCGCAAGGCCATGCAACTGGTCGTCGATGACACGCCGACGCAGGAGATCGAGCGCATCCTGAGCAATGATGTCGGGTCACAGGTACAGCGCGAGAAGCTGAGCGCTTCGATCCTGCACCGGGCGGGCGAGATTGCCCCCGCGATGGGCCTTATCGGTACCCTGCTCGGCCTGGTCCAGATGCTGGGCCGCCTCGACAATCCCACGGAGATCGGCCCGGCCATGGCGCTGGCGCTGCTCACCACGCTTTACGGTGCCATTCTTGCCAACATGGTGCTGCATCCCCTTGCCACGAAACTGGAACATCACGCCGAGGAAGAGGCAACGCTGAACCGCCTCTATGCCGCCGCTGCACGTTCCATCAGCTGCAAGGAAAACCCGCGTCATCTCGAGGCGCTGATCAACAGCCTGCTGCCGCCGCTGAAACGCGTCAGCTACTACGCCGCCTGACGCGCAATGGAGAAACAATCATGAGACTTCTGATCGTCGGTCCCCTGTCCGGACAGTGCCGTGCAGCAAGCAAGATCGCCATACAGGACGGCGCGAAGGTCACTCACGTGATCACGAGCAGTGATGCCCTGGTGGCCTTGCGTGCCGGACGTGGTGCGGCCCTGTCCATGTTCAATGTCATGCTGGATATCGGCATGCTCGTCACCCAGCTGGCCAGCGAGCACATCGACCTGGAGGTCGTGGCCTGCGGTGTCGGCAACGACACGGATGCCGCCGTCAGCGCCATCAAGGGTGGGGCCAAGGAATACGTGCCCCTGCCCCCCGATCCCGAGCTGATCGCGGCAGTGCTGAAGGCCGTGGCCGACGACGACACGGACCTGCTGTTCCGTGACGGACGGATGCATGCGGTGATGAAGCTGGCCGACCAGGTCGCCCCTTCCAACGCCTGCATCATGATCACCGGCGAGAGCGGGACGGGCAAGGAAGTCATGGCCCGCCACATCCATCAGAAGAGCCGCCGCAGCGACAAGGCTCTCGTCGCCGTCAATTGCGCCGCGATCCCCGACAACCTGCTGGAATCGGAACTGTTCGGCCA
>CAJYBQ010000501.1 GCA_913064755.1 uncultured Alphaproteobacteria bacterium | reverse complement strand
CCGCGCGCACGACCGCCGTGCCGGTGATGATCCGCTGCAGCGCGGAATCCGGGGTCAGGCTGTCGCGATCCCCGCCCGACCGGCGCTTCACCTCGACCTGGCCGTCTTTCAGGCCACGCGGACCAACCACGACCTGCCAGGGCAGGCCGATCAGGTCCATGGTGGCGAACTTGGCACCGGCGCGCTCCCCCGTGTCATCGACCAGCACGTCCAGCCCCGCGGCCTGAAGCTTCTGTTCCAGGTCCGCACACATGGCATCGCAGGCGGCATCCCCGGCCTTCAGGTTGACGATGCCGACATGGAACGGGGCCACCGAGTCCGGCCGGATGATGCCGTTGTCGTCATGGCTGGCCTCTATGATACCGCCGACCAGGCGCGAAACGCCGACGCCGTAGGACCCCATGATGACATCCTGTTCGGTGCCGTCGGGACCCGTCACGCTCAAGCCCATCGGCTTGGAATACTTGTTGCCGAAATGGAAGATGTGCCCCACCTCGATGCCGCGCTGGCTGACCAGTTCGGACGCGGGCACCGGGCAGTTTTCCGGATCGTGCATCTCGTCGGCCGCCGCGTAGACCGAGGTCCACTTGTCGACGACGGGCTGCAGGTCGGCGCGATAGTCCACGTCCTGCGGCACGTCCATGTTCATCAGGTCCCGGTGACAGAACACTTCCGACTCGCCGGTATCGGCCAGGATGATGAACTCGTGGCTCAGGTCACCGCCGATGGGGCCGGTATCCGCCGCCATCGGGATGGCCTTCAGGCCCATCCGCTCGAAGGTCTTCAGGTAGGCGACGAACATCTTGTTGTAGGCGAGGCGGGAGCTTTCGAAATCCAGGTCGAAGGAATAGCAGTCCTTCATCAGGAACTCGCGGCCGCGCATGATGCCGAAACGGGGACGCACCTCGTCGCGAAACTTCCACTGGATGTGGTAGAGCATCCGCGGCACGTCGCGGTACGACTTGGCGGCGGAACGGAAGATCTCGGTGATCTGTTCCTCGTTGGTCGGGCCATAGAGCATCTCGCGCCCGTGCCGATCCTGGATGCGCAGCATTTCCTTGCCGTAATCGTCATAACGCCCGGATTCGCGCCACAGTTCGGCGGGCTGGATGGTCGGCATCAGCACTTCCTGCGCGCCGGCACGGTTCTGTTCGTCGCGGACGATCGCCTCGATCTTCTTCAGCACCCGGAACCCCAGCGGCAGCCAGGAATAGATGCCGGCACTTGACTGGCGGATCATCCCGGCCCGCAGCATGTAACGGTGCGAAGCGATCTGCGCCTCGTTCGGGGTCTCGCGCAGGACCGGCAGGAAGAATTCCGAAAGCCGCATGGGCCGCACTCCGTATGGTGGAAACTGTCACAGGAACCGGATTAGTAGGGTCTGGCGCCGCATGATGCAATTACGCAGGATCGATACCGCTGTTATGGTGCGCGCAGTGAACATGGTGGAGCAAGCAACGTGTCAGAGCAGGTTTGGTTTTCGGCTGATTACAGCCAGGCAAGGGATCGGTTCCTGGAGGCTGCGAAGGCCGCCGGCGCGCGCATCGAAACACGCGAGAACCCTGCCTCCGGCCCCGATGGCGAGGTGCTGGCAACCGACATCGCCTTCATCGGCGACCCGGATGCGGAATCGGTTCTGCTGACATTCTCCGGCACCCATGGGGCGGAGGGATACTGCGGTTCCGGTGTCCAGGTGGGCTGGTTGCGGAGCGGCCTGTGGCGCGAAGCCCCCGCGTCGGTCGCCCAGATCCATGTGCATGCGGTCAATCCCCATGGTTTCGCCCATACCTCCCGCACCACGGAAGACAATGTCGATCTGAACCGGAACTTTGTCGATTTCGCGGCGGGGGCACCGGTGAACCCGGGGTATGAAACCATCCACGACATCCTCTGCCCGACCGTCTGGGATGACGACGCGGCGGACCGACTGGCCGCGCGGTCGGCAGCCTATACGCAGCAGCATGGCACCTGGGCGTTCAAGGAAGCACTGACAGCGGGCCAGTACACTCACGGGAACGGCATCTTCTTCGGCGGCACGGCACCAAGCTGGTCGCGGACCAACGTGGAGCGGTTGCTGGCCGGGCATTGCGCGGGCCGCCGGCAACTGGCGGTCATCGACTATCACACCGGCCTCGGGCCGCGCGGCTTCGGGGAACGGATCGTGGATCACCTGCCCGGCAGCGCCGGTTACCAGCGGTGCCTGGACTGGTACGACGGTGACTGCGCCTCCCCTCACCTCGGCACGTCGGCTTCGGCCAGGCTGACCGGGCAGATGCTGGATGCCATCGAACACCAGCTGCCGGATGTGGCCGTCACCGCCATCGCGCTGGAATATGGCACCCAGCCGGAACACGAAGTCATCTCCGCCCTCTGCGCCGACAACTGGCTGCGTTTCCACGGCGACGAGAATTCGCCCCGTGGTCGCGCCATCAAGGCGCAGGCGCGGGACGCGTTCTACCAGGATGCCGATGACTGGAAGCAGATGGTCTTCGAGAGGGCGCTGGACACCCAGCGTCGCGCCATCAAGGGCCTGACAAGCTGATCACCCGGACTGCAACCCAGGAACCGAAAACATGGAATGGCTGACCGATCCGAGCATATGGGCGTCCCTCGCCACGCTGACGGCGCTGGAAATCGTCCTGGGTATCGACAACCTGGTCTTCCTCTCCATCGTCACGGAGAAACTGCCGGAAGCACAGCGCCCCCTCGCCCGACGCATCGGCCTGGGCCTGGCCCTGGCGATGCGCATCGGCCTGCTGTCGATCGTGGTCTGGATCGCGGGACTGGTGACACCGGTCTTCGGAATCGGAGATCATGACGTCAGCTGGCGCGACATCATCCTGCTTGGCGGCGGCCTGTTCCTCATCGCCAAGGGCACCTACGAAATCCACGAGGAAGTCGAGGGGAAACATGCCGAAGGAGAGGCGAAGGCATCCACCAGCTTCGCCTTCGCCATCGCGCAGATCGTGGCACTCGACCTGGTCTTCTCTCTCGATTCGGTCATCACCGCCATCGGCATGACGCAGAACCTGACGGTCATGGTCGTCGCGGTCTCCATCGCGATGACGGTGATGCCGGTCGCGGCCGAGCCGGTTTCGCGGGTCACCCGCACCCATCCGACGCCCAAGACGCTGGCGCTCAGCTCCCGTG
>CAJYBQ010000500.1 GCA_913064755.1 uncultured Alphaproteobacteria bacterium | reverse complement strand
GAAAACACCCCAAGTCTGCAACGGCAGGGGAGCAGGGTAGCAGGCAGCAGCGGGCGTGTGGTGGGGTGGGCAAGAATAGGCGGTAAGATGCGTGAGACGTGGGGTAGCTGCTCCGATTGGGGAAATCGACAAGGTCTCATCCAACCAGTCAAGAAACCGAGTGCCCGTGCCACCGCTTTCCGCTGCGCGAACAGGTGTGTTTTCGTGTGTCGGTGCCGTGGGGACCGGGCGGGCGCGGGGGGGCAGGTATTTGTTCGTTGGTTTCATGCCCATTTCCGGCAGCAGGTCATGGCCACCGCGCTCGGGGACGAGCTGGCTGACTTCGGAATTGGGATCTCCGAGGTCACCAAAATGACGGGCCGAAGCGGGGCAGGTTGATACGCAGGCCGGGACACGATCGATCTCCGGCAGGTTCTGGTTTTCGATCCGATCGATGCAGAGGGTGCACTTCTTCATCACGCCATCTGAATGGTCATATTCACGTGCACCGTAGGGGCAGGCCCAAGAGCAGAGCTTGCAGCCGATGCAGGTGTCTGCGTTGACCAGAACAATGCCATCCGATTCGCGCTTGTAGCTGGCACCGGTGGGGCAAACCGTGACGCAGGCCGGTTCTTCACAGTGCAGGCAGCTTCGCGGGAAATGAACCGTCTGTCCATCCGGGCCGTCGCCGGCTTCGTAGGTGTGGATGCGATTGAACCAGACACCGAGCGGGTCTGCACCATAAGGATCTTCATCGGTCAGTGGCGCGGAATGACCTCCGGTGTTCCATTCCTTGCAGTTGACGGCGCAGGCGTGACAACCGACGCAGGTATCGAGGTCGATCACCAGCCCCAGTTTCTTCTCCGTATGCGTGGGCAGGGCGGTCATGTGCGGCGGCTCCTGTCCGGGTGCCAGGCGCTGGCGGTCGGTTGATCCGATGCGCCGGGCAGCGGGGGTTGTTCGGGAAACCGCGGCAGGGTGCGGGCGGTATCGCCATCGCGGACCTTTTCAAGCCGGACGCGCAGGTCGAACCAGGCTGCCTGCCCGGTGATCGGGTCCGAATTGGCGTGGCGCTTGCCATCTCCGCGATCGGGCAGCAGTTCGTGGATCAGGTGGTTCAGCAGAAAGCCCTTCTCGGCCTCCGGCGCATCGGGGCTGAGGTTCCAGGCCCCGGATCGCTTGCCGATGGCGTTCCAGGTCCAGATGGTGCTGTCGTTGACGGCAGACATCCGCTTCACCGGCACGCGGATGCGGCCATGGTGGGACACCACGTCGACCAGGTCCCCGTCGGACAGTTCCATTTCATCGAACAGACCCGCCGGGATGTGCATGTCGTTGGCGGTGTGGATCTGGCGCAGCCAGGCGTTCTGCGACCCCCAGCTGTGGTACATGGCCATCGGTCGCTGGGTCAGGGCATGCAGCGGGAAATCGCCGTCCGGCACCTCTTCACCTTCGAAGGGCGGGTACCAGCGGGGCAGGGGGGTGAAGGTCAGGGCGATGCGTTCGCGCAGGTGTTCCGGCGGCTGTCGGTCGCCGTGTCCCTGGGCGGCCAGGCGGAATTTCTGCAGCGGTTCCAGGTAGAGCTGGAACGTGACCGGGGCAGGCTTGTCGAAGAACCCCATCTCGACGGCGAAGTCCTGGTAGGCGCGGTTGGCGAACTTGAAGAAGCGGGTTTCCGGCGGCAGTTCCCTGCTCCAGAAACTGCCATTGGCGATAGAGCGGTCCAGCTGGTCGGGATTGACTTCGCCACGACCGGCGTCCTTGCCGTCCTTGCCCCTGAACCCGGCCAGCGGTCCGATGCCGGGCTTGCGCAGGTGGTTGACGATGTAGTCGGCGTAATCGCGGTAGATCGGTGCCCCGTCCTCCCCCACGAAACCCGGCAGGCCGAGCCGCGATCCCAGGTCGATCAGCACGGTCTGGAACCCGCGCACGTCGCGATCCGGCGGGATCACGGGCCAGCGGATCGCATCGGCCACCATGTCCGGCTCCGCGATCGGGCGATCCAGCAGGGATATGCAGTCGTGCCGTTCCAGGTAGGTCGTGTCGGGCAGCACCAGGTCGGCATAGGCCACCATTTCCGAGGCATAGGCGTCCGAATAGATGATCTTCGGGATGACGTAGTTCCCGTCATCATCGGTGGCGGTCAGCATCTCCATGGTGCCGGCCGTGTTCATGGACGAGTTCCAGGCCATGTTGGCCATGTAGAGGAACAGCACGTCCACCGGGTAGGGGTCGCGGTTCGCGGCATTGGCAATGACCATGTGCATCATGCCGTGGGCCGACAGCGGCGCATCCCACGAGAATGCCTTGTCGATGCGGATGGCGGTGCCGTCGTCCTCCAGCAACAGGTCCTCCGGCCCGCGCGGAAAGCCACGGTGCGGCCCGGCCCGCGGCTGGTTCGGCCCGACCGGGCGGGTGATGCCCGCCCCCGCCGGCTTCGGATGCGCGTCGAGGGGCTTCGGATAGGGCGGTTCGAAGCGGAAACCGCCCGGGCAATCCACGGCACCGATCAGAACCTGCAGCAGGTGCAGTGCCCGGCCGGTCTGGAACCCGTTGGAATGGGCAGAGATGCCGCGCATTGCATCGATCGCCACCGGGCGCCCGACGAAGCCGTCGTGGGCTTCACCCGCCATGTCGGTCCAGGGCTGGTCGATGCGGATTTCCTCGTCGAAGGCAATGCGGCCGATCTCCATGGCCAGCGCCCGGATGCGGTCCGCGGCGATGCCGGTCTGTCCCGCCACGGCGTCCGGCGCGTATTCCGGGTCCATGGCGGTCTCGGCGATCAGTTCGAACGACGGGCGTGCCGTGCCGCCGCCGGGCAGGTCGACGCGGCCATGCAGGGCGGGACGGCTGGCGCTGGCGACGATCTCGCCGCTGTCGCGGTCCAGCATCTGTGGCGCGCCATCGGCGTCACGCAGGAACAGGCCGTCATCGGCCTCCCCGGGTCGGTCGATCACCAGCCAGCCAGCGTTGGAATAGCGCATCAGGTAATCCAGGTCGACGCGCCCGTTGCGCATCAGTTCCTGGATCAGGCTGAGCACCAGCAGGCCGTCGGTGCCGGGGCGCACCCCGAACCAGTCGTCGGCGACGGCGGAATAGCCGGTGCGGATCGGGTTCACGGAACACACCGCGACCCCCCCCCCCTCCGGGTCGGCCTGACGAGCCCTGCCCGGGTGG
>CAJYBQ010000499.1 GCA_913064755.1 uncultured Alphaproteobacteria bacterium | reverse complement strand
GGTCTTGCCCGGCACCAGCGGATCGTTGCCGAGCCAGAAGACATGCGCCCGGAACACGTCGGTCTCGATCGGCGGCTGGTTCTCGTGACTGGCGATGTAGCCGCGTTCGATGAACAGCTGGTCATCCAGCGTGATGGCCACGGACTGGCCCGCCGATGCCTTCAGCGGCAGGCGGTCCACGTTCCAGGCCTCGATGGTCTTCACCTTCGCCGTCTTGTTGGTGGGGGAGAACAGCAGCGTGTCGCCGACACGGATGGTGCCGCTCTCGATCCGGCCGGCAATCAGGCGGCGTTCGTCGAACTTGTAGACATCCTGCACCGGGAAGCGCAGCGGCTGGTCGGTGGCGGGCAGCGGCACGCGGAACCCGTCCAGCGCCTCGGTGATGCTGGGGCCCAGGTACCAGGGCATGCGCCGCGACGGACCGGTGATCAGGTCGCCTTCACGCCCCGAGACCGGGATGACGTGGTTGGGGGTGACGCAGATGCTGGTCAGATAGGCGCGGTATTCCTGCTCGATGGCCTCGAAACGGGCCTGGGAATAGTCCACCAGGTCCATCTTGTTGACGCAGACCGTGACCTGGCCGATGCCCATCAGGTGCAGCAGGTAGCCGTGGCGGCGGGACTGTTCCTGCACGCCCTCGTTGGCGTCGATCACCAGGATGGCGGCATCCGCGGCCGCCGCGCCGGTGATCATGTTCTTCAGGAATTCCTTGTGCCCCGGCGCATCGATGATGACGTAGTCGCGCTTGGCGGTCTTGAACCAGATCTGCGAGGTGTCGATGGTGATGCCCTGGTCGCGCTCTGCCTGCAGCGCGTCCATCAGGAAGGCATATTCGAACGGCATGCCGCGCCGTTCGCACATCTTGCGGATTTCCTCCACCCGGCCGTCGGGCAGGGAATCGGTATCGTGGAACAGCCGCCCGACCAGCGTGGACTTGCCGTGATCCACGTGGCCGACAAAGACGGTCTTCAGGGATTCGCGATGGTTGCTCATGGTCCGGATCCCTTACATGTAGCCGTCGGCGCGAAGACGCTCGAAGGCATCCTCGGCTTCGTGATCCATGGCCCTGCCGGACCGTTCGGATACCCTTGTCGTCCGCAGTTCCTCGATGATCTCGTCAAGGGTGGAGGCATTGGAGGCAACGGGATTGGTGATGTCCTTGTCCCCCAGGGAGCGATAGCGCTTGCCGTCCTTGGCGAAATACAGGTCGATGACCGGAATGTTCTCGCGCTGGGTGTAGAGCCAGATGTCGATTTCCGTCCAGTGCAGCAGCGGATGGATGCGCACATGGGTGCCCGGCGGGAAATCGGTGTTGAACTGGTCCCAGAACTCGGGCGGCTGGTCGCGGAAGTTCCATGACCCGGTGCTGCCGCGCGGGCTGAAGACCCGTTCCTTGGCGCGGGTCGCCTGCTCGTCGCGCCGGATGCCGGCAAAGATGCCGTCGAACGGATTGGCGGCGAGGAAATTCTTCAGCCCTTCGGTCTTGCGCGCGGCAGAGCGGGCGGCGGGCGGCAGGCTGGGGTCCATTTCCTCGATCGGCGGGCACTTGCCGCTGAGGAAGTTCAGGTCCCATTCCTTGATGTAGCGGTCCCGGAACTCGTACATCTCCGGGAACTTCTTCTCCGTGTCCACATGCATCACCGGAAACGGCACATGGCCGCCGAAGGCCTTGCGCGCCAGCCAGATCATGACGTTGGAATCCTTGCCCAGGGACCAGAGCATGCCGACGCGGCCAAGGCGGTTGAACGCCTCCCGGAAGATGTAGACGCTCTGGCTCTCAAGCCGGTCGAGATGATCCATGGCAAAATTCCGTCATTGTGGTCGTCTGGGAAATGGGTGGCGTGGCGTTTCCAGACCTTCAACTAGGCGAGGACGCACGCGGGAGCAAGTGAACGATCCGCCGAAGGGTCGTCTTCGTCACGATCATGCACGTGGCAGGTGATTGGATCAGAACTGGATTCGCGTGCCCAGGAAGATCAGGGCATCACGCGATGTCTCGCTGTCCAGCCCGGTCGCCGGTGCCTGGTCCCAGAACTGGATGCCGCCGACCAGCCCGATGGAGCCGTTGAGCTGCCAGGCGCCACCGATCTCCAGCGCGTCGGCCACGTCGGGCTGTGTCGCCGCACCGCTTTCGGACAGGCTGCGGACGTAGCTCATGCCCACCTGCCAGTTGGACCCGGCATAGCGCAGGCCCAGGCGATAATCGGTCAGCAGGCGGCGCAGGCGCTGATCGTCGCCCTGGGCCAGGCCGGCACCGATGGAGAAACCGTCGTAGCCGATGCGGCCACCCACCTGCCAGGCGCTGCCACGGTCGGGATTGAAGGTCGGATCGACGGCGGCGGCGGAAAGGGTCGGGCGCAGGATCGGGTCGGCAGCGGCGACCGAGGACACGCCGTTGCGGTCGGGCGTGTCGCCGACGCTGCCGAACACGGTGTAGTCGACGCCCAGGGCGCGGTCGGAGAAATCCAGGCCGACACGGGTGCCGCTGGCGCCGCCATCCGGCGTCTCGATGGAAAGGTTGAGGCCCGTTGCGCCACGGCCGACCGCACGCGGGGTCAGCGACAGCAGGTCGATCAGAGCCGGGGCGTCACGGCGATCGATGCCGGAAAGCGTCGGCACGTCGCTGTCGGACGGGGCAACGAGGCGCAATGTGCCGCCCGCCTGGCCCGCACCCGGTTCCGCCGCCCGTGCCGGTGCCGCGCCGGACATGAAACCGACGGCCAGAATGCCGACGGCCAGCACGGCGCCACGCAGCAGCCCGGACGGGCGCGGGCCCGTCGCGGGCAGCGGGCGGGCGGCAAACGGGCCGCGGGGGGGGGGGGCGGCGGTCGCCCCCGCCCTCGATGGCGGCGGCCCGCATCTGATCGAGGCCCCGACCGGGGTCGGCAAGTCCTTCGCCTACCTGCTCCCGGCCATCCGCCGGGTGGTGGAGCACGGCGAGCGGGTGGTCATCTCCACCCACACCATCAACCTGCAGGAGCAGCTGGTCGAGAAGGATCTGCCGCTGCTCAACGCGGTGATCCCCGAGGAGTTCACCGCGGTGCTGGTCAAGGGCCGCGGCAACTACGTCTCTCTTCGCCGGCTGGAACTGGCCGAGCAGCAGTGGCAGACAGTTGGCGGAGATGTTGTAGTAATTAGAGGTGGAGTGTCTACAGAAGTCGGGG
>CAJYBQ010000498.1 GCA_913064755.1 uncultured Alphaproteobacteria bacterium | reverse complement strand
GTGTCGCGGTCATGATCAGGCTCATGGCCCCGAATCCGGCCATGCCGGAACCGGCGGCAACCCAGAAGACGGGTTGCTTCGCGATCTGCCAGAATGGTCGGCCGCGCGTCGCGGCGGTGTGGCGGACCGGTTTCGGAATGCGCAGGCCCATCAGGATCAGCGCGCTCCAGAAATGCAGGAACTCCAGCCCCGACAACGCGACGGCGATGCAGACCAGGTTCAGCACGGCACCGACGGAGATGATGCGCAGCACGCCGAACTTCCGGATCAGGATGCCGGTGAAGAAACTGGGGGCGAACATGCCGACCACGTGCCACTGGATGACCGTGGCCGAACTGTTGAAGTCGTGGCCACAGGCCATCATGGCCAGCGGTGTCGCGGTCATGATCAGGCTCATGGCCCCGAATCCGGCCATGCCGGAACCGGCGGCAACCCAGAAGACGGGTTGCTTCGCGATCTGCCAGAATGGTCGGCCGCGCGTCGCGGCGGTGTGGCGGACAGGCTTCGGAATGCGCAGGCCCATCAGGATCAGCGCGGACAGGACCGTCAGGCCGGACGCGGCGATGTAACTGCCCGCGAAGGTGATCGGTTCGACCATGTCCTTGGTCCACTTGGCCAGTTCCGGGCCGAGGAAACCGGCGACAACCCCGCCGGCCATGACGAGAGAAACCGCCTGGCCGCGCAGCGGTGGCGGTGCCATGTCGACGGCCGCGTGGCGGTACTGCTGGCCGAAGGCGGAGAACATGCCGACCAGCCCGGTGGCGCAGCAGAACAGCCAGAAGTTGGAATCATAGAGCGCCACGACGCCGAGCCATGTGCCCGCCGTGCCCAGCATGGTGCCGAAGATGAACCCGGCACGCCGCCCGATTCGTCCCATCAGCATCGCCGCCGGAATGGTCATCAGCGCCGTGCCCGCGACAACGGCGGTCACCGGCAGGGTCGCCAGCGCCTTGTCCTCGGCCAGGCTGTAACCGATCAATCCACCCAGCGCGATCATGATCGACGAGGTGGAGGTGAACAGCGCCTGGCAGATCGAAAGCAGGATGACGTTGCGGCGGATACTGCCGAAGCCCGCGGGGGCCTCGGCCTCTGGGATTGCGTTTGTCATGATGCGCGGGACCATACGCAGTCCCCGCGCCTGCCGCCAAACCAATTTTGCACACTTGGGTTGCGTGGAATGGACCTTCGCCTGCCTGACCCCCGCGACTGGCTGCCCGGCGCTGCCGTCACACCGTCGCGATGGGCGTTGCCGGGCTGCCGACCGCGCCGGGCAGGCGCAGGGGCGGGGCCGTCAGCAGGAAGCGGTTGCGGCCGTTGGCGCGCAACCAGTCGGCCAGTTCGGAGAGGAACCAGAGTTCCGCCAGCGGCAGGCCGAGCTTGAACAGGCAGTGGTGATGCAGCGGCAGGGCAGGGCGCGGGCCGTCCTTCGGCTGCGCCGGAAGCCCCTCCACCGCGTAATTGTCCGCGATCAGGGCGGAAACACCGGAGGCGGTGATCCAGTCGAGCAGTTTCTGGTCACGACCATCCAGAACGGCGCAGCTGTTCTCCAGCCGCTCCTTTGACGGCTGGCGGTTCATGGCCAGGATCTCGTCGGCGCAGTCGGTGCGCAGGACCAGCATGTCGCCGGGTTCCACCACCACCTTGTCATCCTGCATGATCTGCATCAGCTGGTCGTGGCCGACGTAGGCGCGCTCTCTCCCCACGTGCGCTTCAAGGTCCACCAGCACGGCGCGACCCTGGATGCCGTGGCGGGCAAAGTTCTCGATGCCGAGTGATTTCGCGCCGAACAGTTGTTCGTTGCTGTCCTCGCCATCGTAGGACCGGGGGCCGACCACGTGCTCCCCGGCGCGGAAACCGTTGTAGTAGACCTTCTCCGCCTCGCCATCGCCATCGGCATCGAAGAACGACCCGACGTGGGACAGGGCGTCCCACTGGGTGGAATACTGCAGGCAGATGGTCACCTGGTCGTCGCTGACCACATCGGTGTTCTGGCCGTCGATGTTTCGCAGCGGAAAGTTGATGTAGGGCTTGTCACCCATGAAGGTCGGCTGGCGATGCGGCGGATGGCGGCGTTCGTTCAGCACGTTGCCACCGGGATAGTCGAGCGGCAGGCTGAGGCAGAAGGTACGGCCCTCGCTGACCTCCGCCACGCCCTGGCGCACCTTTTCCGGGGTGATCAGGTTGATGCGACCCAGTTGGTCATCATCGCCAAAGTCGCCCCAGTTCGATCCCTCGGGCCTGTTCTTCCAGCGTTTCGTCGCCATGATCGTCTTCTCCCCCAAAATCGTTCGCCGGTTCAGCGCAGGCGCGTGACCGCCAGGCTGGCCGGATCCAGCCCCTGGTCCAGGATGTCGCCGGGAACCGGGTCCCCGTTGATCTGCGCCGCCGCAATCCGTCCCATTGCCGGTGACGTCTTGATGCCATAGCCACCCTGGCCCACCAGCCAGTAGAAACCTTCCACCGCGTCGTCGAAGCCATTCACCGGGGAGTGGTCATCAACGAAGCAGCGCAACCCGGCCCAGCGGCTGGCCAGGCGGCGGACCTTCAGGTCGGTGGCAGTTTCGATCCGGTCGATGCAGATCGCAATGTCCATTTCGTCGGGTTGGGCATCGCAGGGGTCCGATGGGGTCTCATCGGCGGGGGAGGCGAGGATGCGCCCGGCGTCGGGCTTGAAGTACCAGGCCCCGCTGAGGTTGAAGGTCAGCGGCCAGTTGCCGATATCCGTCCCCGGTGCCGGGTCGAAGGTGATCGCCGTGCGTCGCTTCGGCACCAGCCCGACCGGCCTGGCACCGGCCATGGCACCCAGCACGTCGCCCCAGGCCCCCGCGGCATTCACCACCACGTCGGCGCGGATTTCCCCGGCCCGTGTATCGATCAGGAAGCCTTTGCCGTTGCGTTCGATCGCCCGGACCTCCGCATCCGTCATTACCTCCCCACCCAGCCCGCGGAAGACCCGGATGTAGCCCTGCAGCAGTCCAGATCGGAAGAGCGTCGTGTAGGGAAAGAGTGTAGATCTCGGTGGTCGCCGTATCATTAAAAAAAAAAAAGAGATCGGTAAGATCACACAATCTCTAATGGAACTACAATAAGTGCACCAGGCCTACGCCAGAGCACGCAACCAGTGTCTGTATCGTGCTGCCTGGTGCCACTATCATGCGTGCAGGCCGG
>CAJYBQ010000497.1 GCA_913064755.1 uncultured Alphaproteobacteria bacterium | reverse complement strand
CGGGTGAACCGGGAGCGTGTGGAGCGCCGGCTGAACGGGGCGGGCACCCGCCGCACCTGCGGGGTGGTCGTTTGTGCCAGCTTCTGTTCAGGCATGATCGATCTGCAGAGACTCTCTGCTGCGGCGGTGCGCGATCGCAAGCAATACATCGATTTTGACGAACGCGGGCCGGTGGCCCTGGGGGAAGCCATCCACGCCCATGGCGGTCTGCATTCCTACGACAGTGATTTCGAGGAGGCCGTTGCAACGGGACTGCGCAAGCGGGGCTGGAACGTGCTGACCCAGATCGGTGTTTCCAGGTTCCGTGTGGATCTCGGGATCGTGCACCCCGACGCGCCGGGGCGGTTCCTCGCCGGAGTGGAATGCGATGGCGCAACCTACCATTCGTCTCCCTCCGCGAGGGACAGGGACCGGGTCCGCCACATCGTTCTCGAGCAATTGGGCTGGAACCTGCTGCGGGTCTGGTCCACCGACTTCTTCAACGATCCGGAGGGCAGCCTGGACCGGTTGCACCTGGGGCTGGTCACGCAGCTGGAAGCGGACCGGTCGAAGGAGTCCGGGCAGGCTGAAGACGCCGACGATCTGGCGGATACCTGTCCTGATCCGGAAAGCGAAGTGGAAGCGGAGGGTGCGGGTGTCGTTGTCGCGCTCGACACGGCGCCCGTCATTGAATCGGCCCCGCTCGACCCGGAGGCAGAGACCGCCGGTCGCGAGACGGCACTGCTGAAGTCGGCGGCGCCGGCCCCGCAACCCGTCGAGGCGACAACGGCGGCGACAGGATCGGATCCCGCGAGCGGGCCGGAAGTTGATCCGGCGCGGTTCTACAATGCGGATTACGTGACCACGGTCCGGGAACTGGCTGTCAGGCATGTCGATCGCGAAGGGCCTGTCACCTTCAAGCGGCTGGCACAGCTGATTGCGCGGGAACACGGTTTCCAGCGGACCGGCAAGGAAATCAGAAGCGTTGTCTGGCGGGCCTGCGGGAACGCACGACCGCACGAGCGTGCGCCTGATGGCAACGAGGTCTTCTGGTCCGAAGGCGCGGAGCCGGGGCCGCGAGCACCCTTCCGGGGGCTGTCGTTCGGCGAGGTCGAGCGTGACTGGCCCGATGTTTCCTACCCGGAGAAGCCGGGCCTGATTGCGGAGGTGCTCCGGCAGGAAACGGACGATGTTGCTGCCGCGGTCGCGCAACGGGTCGGCTACGCGCGGACCACGGCCCGGTTCCGTGAGGAAACGGATTCGCTGGTTGCGGCTCTGCAGTGTTACGACGAATAGTCGACGCCGGACCCGGGCAGGCTCGCCACCCGTGGGGCTGGATCTCTATCATTCGACCGTGTCATGCCGTGCAGCGACTTTCGATGATCGTGTCCGGTCCCGGCAATTTCTCACGGGGCCATACGCATGAGCATCCTTGATCACGTTCTTTACGGCCTGCTGTGGCTGTCCTTCGGGGCATTGCATTCCGTGCTGGCCTCGGGGACGGCGAAGCGGGTCACGCAAGGGGTGTTCGGGGCCCGGGAGCGGTTGGCCTACAACGCGATCGCGGTGGCCCATCTCGGGCTGGTGTGGGGCGTCGGTGCCTTCCTGCTGGGCGGCGCGGCGGAGGCGGCATTCGATCTTCCGCTGGCCGTTCGGCTGGTGCTCTGGGGCTGCCTGGGATTGGGGCTGCTGATCCTGCTGGTGGCATACAGGCAGTACGACGGCGGTCGCTTCACCGGGCTGCGCTCGCTGCCGCCGGGAGCCGGGCCGGAGCCGTTGCAGACCGGCGGGCTGCACCGCTACGTCAGGCATCCGCTCTACAGCGGCGCGTTCCTGGTCCTCATCGGGCAGGCCGGTGACGCATTCGGGCTGGCGACCTGCATCTGGGCCAGCCTGTACCTCGTCATCGGGACCTGGTTCGAGGAGCGGAGGCTGGTCGATCTCTACGGCTCGGCCTACCTGGCCTACCGGGCCCGTGTGCCGGCATTCATTCCCTGGAAGGTGCGTGCGCCGCAGTAGGGTCCGCTACTTGGCGCAGAACATCTGGTAGACGATGCCGACGACCGCGCGGGCCTCGTCGCTGGACAGCGAGTAGAACACGGTCTTGCCGTCGCGGCGGGCATTGACGAGGCCTTCGGAGCGCAGCCGCGCCAACTGCTGCGAAATGCCCGCCTGCCGCTGCTTCAGCAGGCGCTCCAGCTGGCCGACGGACTTCTCGCCTTCCGAAAGGGTGCAGAGGATGACCAGCCGGCTTTCGTGACCGATGGCCTTCAGGAATGCACTTGCACGACGTGCATCATCCATCAGCCGGTCCGTATCGGCTTCCCCTTCCAGCAACGCGACTATCGACATCATTCGTCCCTTGTATTCGGCCCCGGTCGTCTGACCTCAGCCCTCCGGCGGCAGTTCCTGCATCAGCCGGTCCAGCAGGCCCCAGAAGAAGTCTTCACCGGGGTAGCCGGAGATCCGACCGATCTCGTGCCCTTGATGCATCAGCACGAACGTCGGTGTAAAGCGGGTGGCGGTTACATTCTGGAGATCGGCGGGACGGGGCGCGTGAATATCGACGCGGCGCAACGGCGCACGACGGCCTTCGGAAGATTTCGGGTAGATCGGGCCGATGACACTGGTCCAGGCCTCGCACCATTCGCAGTTGTCCTGTTCGAACATGACCAGCTCGGTCTCGGCAGCGACCACCACCCGCAAGGGCAGCAGCACCAGTGCCGCCACCAACAACCATGTTGACCCGCGTCGCGTTTTCATGTGCCTTACATAGGTGAAACTGCATATTTAGGCAATCATCCCCATGGGCTTCGACATCACGTTCAGCGGCGCTTTCCTGGCCGGACTGCTTTCATTCCTGTCGCCATGCGTGTTGCCACTGGTGCCACCCTATCTCTGTTTTCTGGCTGGTATCTCGTTCGAGGAACTGAAGCGCAAGAACCTGACGCCGGCACCGGAACTGCCGGTGGTCGAGAAGCTGCTGGATGACCGGGTCGATCATATCATTGCCCGCGAGGGCTCCGCCGCCATGGCGTCTGCCGACAACCCCTTCGGCTTCAAGCTGGATATGCCGGAGAACAAGTTCAACCTGGGTGAAATCTATAATCTGTCCATTGGCCGCGGCACCCTGACGGAAGAAGAGCGCTACAAGATCAATGACCACATCGTCCAGACCATCATCATGCTGGAGCAGTTGCCGTTCCCC
>CAJYBQ010000496.1 GCA_913064755.1 uncultured Alphaproteobacteria bacterium | reverse complement strand
CGCGGTGGGGGGGTGGTGCTGCCGGCCGTAGACAACACGAGCGTGCGGGGAGTGGTCGGCCAGCCGGTTTCTGCCGGTCACCAGGGTTACCGGGTCAATAATGGTTACCGGATCAATCGTGGTTACCGGGTCAATCGTGCTGGTCATGCTGCCACTCCCTCGGCGATCTGGATCAGGTAGTTGCCGTGTCCATCCACGGTCAGGGTATCGCCCGTGCCGATCAGGACCGTCGTTGTCGGGGCCTCCACGATTGCCGGACCGGTCAGTTCATGTCCGGGCAGCAGGCTGTCGGAACGATGGACCGGCGCGTCGGCCCAGCCGCTGGCCGCATCGACGAAGACGCGCCGGTGGTCCGCCACCGGTGGCGTCGCACCGGGCGCGGTGCCCGAAAGGCCGACCGGTGCCTGCCGCGCGATCTCGCCGGTGGCCACGGTCCGCAATGCGGTGATCAGCAGGTTACCATCGGGCTGGATATGACCGAAACGCCGCTCGTGATCCGCCTCGAACGCGCTGCGGATCGCGGCCCGGTCGAGCGTTTCACCACCCTCCGGCACCACGGTCCGCAGGGACCATTGCTGGCCCTTGTAGCGCAGGTCGAAGACCCGCTGGACCCTTGCCTCGGTATCCCTGAAACCTTCTCGTTCCAGTGCGGCGCGGGCCGCATCGACCAGCGGCGCGAAGCCTTCCGAGACCTGGTCGGGACCGATGGCATCCAGGTCCCCGTCCATGACCCGCAGCGAATCCAGTCGCACATCCGACCAGAGCATGCCCAGCGCGCAGAAGGCCCCTGCCTGCACCGGCACGAACACGCGCCGGCAACCGAGTGCGCGGGCCACCGCAACGCCGTGCATCGGCCCGGCACCGCCCGCGGCCACAAGCGTGAACCGTTTCGGGTCATAGCCCCGCTCCACCGACAGGCGCTCCACCGCGTGCAGCAGGTTCTGTTCCAGCAGGCGCAGGATGCCGATGGCCGCCTGTTCGATGGAAAGCCCGAGCGGTGCTGCCACATGGGTCTCGATGGCCTTGGCGGCACGATCTGCATCCAGCGTCACGGCACCGCCAGCCATCGGCCCGGGCCGCATCCGCCCCAGGACCAGGTGGGCATCGGTCGCGGTCGGCCTGTCATTGCCCAGCCCATAGGCGGCAGGCCCCGGGTCCGCCCCTGCCCCGGCCGGTCCCACCCGCAGCATGCCGCCGCCGTCAACACCGGCAAGCGTGCCGCCACCGGCGCCGACCGTGTGGATGTCCACTGCCGGGGTCGCCAGGTGATAGCCATCGATCTCCAGCGCGTCGGACACCGGCACGTCGCCGTCGGCCATCAGGGTCACGTCGCAACTGGTGCCGCCGATCTCCATCGCCACCAGGTCGTCGATCCCGGTCAGGCTGCGATAGAGGTTCAGCGCGCCTACCCCCGCGGCCGGGCCGGACAGTGCCAGGTTGACGGGTCGCTCCGCCGCTTCCCGCGCCGAAACGACGCCGCCGTTCGACTGCACCAGCAGGATGGACTGCTTCAGCCCCTCCGCCTGCAGCAAGCGGTCCAGTCGCTCCAGGTAGCCCACGACCTTCGGTGCGATCCAGGCGTTCACGACGGTGGTCGATCCGCGCTCGTACTCCCCCACCACCGGGTTGATGGCCGATGACAGGGACAGCCAGCGCCCTGACCATTCCGCATTGATGATGTCCGCCACCTGCTGCTCGTGCGCCGGGCTGGCGTAGGCATTCATCAGGCAGACGGCGATGGATTCCACGCCCTCGGCCTCGAAGAAGCGGACCGCGTCGCGCACGTCCTCCGCCGAAAGGGCGCTTTCCTCGACACCGTCCTTGTCCAGCCTGCCCCGGACGGGACGGCGCAGGTACCGCGGCACCAGCACGGGCGGAAACGGCGCGCGGTGATCCCATTGATCGGCCCGCAATCCGCGCCTGATCTCCAGGAAATCCCGAAAGCCTTCGGTCACCAGCATCCCGACCCTGACGCCCTTGCGTTCCAGGATCGTGTTGGTGGCGATGGTCGATCCGTGGATGAACAGCCGGCAATGCGCCAGCAGATCGGCGACGGGCACCGACAGTTCCGCCGCCGCGACCTGCAGGACGCGCAGCACCCCCTGCGACGGGTCGGCGGGGGTCGTGGGACTCTTGAACACGCGCAGGCTGCCACCGGCATCGATCAGCGCCATGTCGGTGAACGTGCCGCCGATATCGACGCCGATCCGCCAGGGCGGTGTTATCTCGGGCGTGTGCTTCATGTATCGTTCCTCCCCTGCCGGGCAGTCTGGACGTTTCGGCAGCAGGCTTCAATCGCATGGGGAGGATGGCAGCCATGGGTCAACGGATCGAGTTCTTCTGGGACATCGGCAGCACCAACACGTATTTCGCACTGCATCTCATCCGCCCGCTGGCCAGGCGCCACGACGCGACGATCGTGATGCGCCCGTTCAATCTCGGCTTTGTCTTCCGCCACCACAATTACGTGCTGATGGAGGAACCCGCCGCCAAGATCGCCAACCGGAAGCGTGACCTTGAACGCTGGGCAGAGCGCTACGACCTGCCGTTCCGCTTTCCCGACGTCTTTCCCATCAAGACCAGCCGGGCCTTGCGCGGGTCGCTCGCCGCCCGTGCCGAGGGGCGAGAGGACGCCTACCTGGACGCCATCTTCCGCCGCTACTGGGAACAGAACGACCACGGCATCGCGGAACTTTCCGGGCTGGCATCCGTCGCGACGGAGATCGGGCTGGATGCCGACAGCTTCATTGCCGCCGTCGAATCGGATGCAACGAAGCAGGCCCTGATCACCGAAACCAGCGACGCGCTGGAACGGGGCATCTTCGGGGCGCCATCCATCCAGGTCGGCCAGGAACTGTTCTGGGGCAAGGACCGGATGGAGTTCGTGGAAGACGCGCTGAAACAAGGGGCCTGATATGCGGTTGCGGCTGCATTCCCGCTACCAGAACTCGGCCGGTCAGCGGGTCCGCATTGTCCTGAACCTGAAGGGCGTGGCCTATGAACACGTGCCCGTCGCAACGCCCCGCGCCCCCGGCTACCTGGCGATCAACCCGCAGGGGCTGCTGCCGACGCTGGAGATCGATGGCCAGTACGTGGCGCAGTCGATGGCCATCATCGAACTCGCCGAGGAACTGTTCCCCGACCCGCCCGTGATGCCTGACGATCCGGTCGCACGGGCACGGGCGCGCGCCTTCGCCAAA
>CAJYBQ010000495.1 GCA_913064755.1 uncultured Alphaproteobacteria bacterium | reverse complement strand
CCATCCGGACTTCGGTCGGTTTCTTGGAAACCGGTACGTCCGGGAAGATGCGGATCCACACGCGACCTGCACGCTTCATGTGGCGAGTAATCGCCCGACGCGTGGCTTCGATCTGACGCGCGGTAACGCGTTCCGGCTGGAGCGCCTTGAGGCCGTAGGAGCCGAAGTTCAGCGTATAGCCACCCTTCGCAGCACCCTTGATACGGCCTTTGTGCGCCTTGCGGAATTTCGTGCGTTTCGGTTGCAGCATGGCTGAATTCCTTACGCGGCTTGGCGGCCCGAACGGGCGCGCTGCTCACCCGACTCCTGGAGACGACGCTCCTGGGCATTCGGGTCATGTTCCATGATCTCGCCTTTGTAAATCCAGACCTTGATACCGATGATACCCATCGCGGTCTTGGCTTCGGCGGTTCCGTAATCGATGTCGGCGCGCAGCGTATGAAGCGGGACGGAGCCCTCATTATACTGCTCGGTGCGGGCAATTTCCGCACCGCCGAGACGACCACCGCAGACGATCTTGCAGCCCTTGGCGCCCATGCGCATCGCCGACTGCATCGAACGCTTCATCGCGCGGCGGAAAGCGACACGTCGCTCAAGCTGCGTGGCGATGTTCTCGGCAACAAGCTGCGCGTTCGTCTCAGCCTTACGAATCTCCTGGATGTCCGGAGCCATAAGGTTGCTCTGCGTGAGCTTCTGCAGCTCTCGCTGAAGCTGCTCGACGCCTGCGCCGCGCCAGGCGGCAAGACGGCGCAGGCCATCGCGCTGGGGGCAACGGTCACGGCACTGGACCGTTCGGGGCGTCGCCTCGAGGTGCTGGAACGGAACCTGAGCCGCTTGCGCATGCAGGCAACCGTGGTCCGGGGCGACCTGCGGCTGTTCAAGGCGGAAGGCGGTTTCGACGCTGTCCTGCTGGACGCACCCTGTTCGGCCACGGGCACCATTCGCCGCCACCCGGAGATTGCCTGGACCCGCAAGGAAGAGGACATCCAGGGCATTGCCGAACAGCAGCGCCACATGATCAGCCATGCCGCGGCGCTGGTGCGCCCCGGCGGGCAACTGGTCTATTGCACCTGTTCGCTGGAACCGGAGGAGGGGGAGGCGCAGGCCCAATGGTTCTATGACTCCTTTCCGGAATTCAGGCGGGTCCCGGTGAATGTGGCCAGGCTTGGCCTGCCCGCCGAGGCCGTGACGGCGGCGGGGGATCTCAGAACCCATTCCGGCCTGATGGCGGGGGCAGGGGGCATGGACGGTTTCTTCGCCACCTGTGCCGTCCGGTCGAACTGATCAAATGGCGGTGTCGGCGCCCGGACGGCACTCGCTGTCGTTGCCGGAAGCGGGCGAAGCTGTTAGGGGAATACGATGAATTCAGCAATCATATCACCGTCGATTCTGTCCGCCGACTTCGCCAAACTGGGCGAGGAAGTGCGTGCAATCGATGCCGCCGGGGCGGACTGGATCCATGTCGACGTGATGGACGGGCATTTCGTGCCCAATATCACCATCGGCCCGAACGTGGTCGCGGCGCTGCGCCCGCACACCGAAAAGCCGTTCGACGTGCACCTGATGATCTCCCCCGTGGACAGCTACGTGCAGGCGTTCGTCGAGGCCGGTGCGGATATCGTGACCGTGCATCCGGAGGCCGGGGCCCATACCCATCGCACGCTGCAACTGATCCGCAGCCTGGGTGCCAGGGCCGGCGTCGCCCTGAACCCCGGCACGCCCTGGCAGGTGGTGGAGCCCTTGCTCGACCAGCTCGACCTGATCCTGGTCATGAGCGTCAATCCTGGCTTCGGCGGGCAGAAGTTCATCCAGAGCCAGCTGGAGAAGATCGGCATCCTGCGCGGCCTGATCGATGGTGCGGGGCTGGATATCGTGCTGGAAGTCGATGGCGGCGTGAATACCGAGACCGCCGGTGACGTGGTTGCCGCCGGTGCCACGGCGCTGGTCGCCGGTACTGCCGCGTTCAGGAACGGTCCGGCGCATTACGCGGACAACATCACCGCGCTGAAGCAGAGTTCATCGACGACGGTTGCCCTTTCCGGCACTGACGGCTGAGGAGTCATGGTGCGATGAGCGGCGTCAAGGACGTTGTCTACGGCAGTCGCCTCTACCAGCTTTCCCTGCGGGGTCGCTTTCCGCACGGGCTGGCCTTCTATCCCGAGAATCTCTGGCCCGGCGACGTGGCACGCGCGAACGAGCTGTTTCGCGGCCGGTTCAGCCTGGCAGGGGAAACGGTGGAAGTCGGCCAGAACCCGCCCTGGTTCGGGTCGGCAGGCTCCGACGAGTGGCGGGCCGAGTTGCAGGGCTTTCGCTGGTTGCGTCATTTCCAGGCGGCGGGTGGCGAATCCGCTACCCGTGCCGCCCGGTCCCTGGCCGGGTCATGGCTGACCCATCATCCGGGCTATGACCCCTTCATCTGGCGGGCCGACATCCTGGCACGCCGGTTGATCAGCTGGTGCCTGCACGCCGACATCCTGTTCAAGAATGCCGAGCTGACGTACCGGTCCGACCTGCTGCGGTCGCTGGCCCGGCAGGCCCGGCACCTGGCACGCGTGGCGGAGACCGCGCCTGCCGGGGCGGGCGCGGTAACTGCGGCAACCGGCCTGGCCTTCGTCGGTCTCTGCCTGCCGGAAAGCCGCGCCTGGACCGAAAAGGGCCTGGTGCTGCTGACCGACCAGATCAATCGCCAGCTGCGATCCGACGGTGGGCATGTGTCGCGCAACCCGCATGTGCTGCATCAGGTGCTGCAGGACCTGATCCTGCTGAAGCGGACAATGATGAACATCGGGGAGCCGCCGCCGGAACCGCTGATCAACGCCATCGACCGCATGACCCCGACCCTGCGCATGCTGCGACACGGGGATGGCGGGCTGGGCCTGTTCAATGGCGGCACGGAGGGCGTGGCGGAGGATATCGAGCAGACCATCCGCCGGTCCGGCATTCGCGGCAAGCCCAACCTGTCTGCGCCCAAGGCGGGGTTCGAGCGCCTGCAGGGTGGCAATACGGCGCTGATCGCGGACTTCGGCGGGCCCGCCCCCGAACCGGGAGTCGGTTTCGCCGGGCTGCTGAGTTTCGAGATGAGTCACCGTCGGGAGCGGGTGGTGGTGAACAGCGGTGCCTCCCGCCCCCCGTCGCAGCAGTGGGAACGGGCGCTGGCCTCCACCGCCGCGCATTCGACCCTGACCATTGCCGATACCAACGCGGTCGG
>CAJYBQ010000494.1 GCA_913064755.1 uncultured Alphaproteobacteria bacterium | reverse complement strand
GCAGGTCTTCCAGTCCCTGCCGGCGGGCCTCCGGATCCGGATGCGCCGCGATCTCCCGACCGCAGGCAACGGCAACACCACCTTCGACCGGCAGCGGCCCGAACTCGGCTGAGGGCCAGGCCATGACATGGCACTGGCTGGCGTAATGCGCGGCGGCCGCGACGCCGAAGTTCTTCTTGATGATGACCGATGCCCATGGAACCTGGCAGTCAGCCGCCGCGAGCACCGCAGCGGTGCCGGGACGGATCGTGCCCTCGGCCTCGGCCTGCGGGCCGATCATGAAACCGGGCTCGTCGACCAGTGCGATGATCGGCAGGTGGAACGTCTCGCAGAGTTCGATGAACCGCTTGACCTTCCGCGCGCCTGCGGCGGACATCGCCCCGGCATAATACCGGCAGTCGTTGCTGTAGATGCCGACAGGCTGGCCGTTCATCCGCGCCAGGCCGACGATCTGACCGGGGCCATACTGCCGCCCGGTCTCGAAGAAGCTGTCCTGGTCCACCACCATGGCGATCAGCTTGCGCATGTCGTAGGCCTTGCGCCGGTCCCCCGGCACGATGGACGCCAGGCGGTCGTCACAGCGATCCACGGGATCGGAGCAGGCAATGGTGGGGGGCAGCTGGTCGACGTTGGGCGGCATGTAGCTGAGGAACTGCCTGATCTGGCGGAAGGCGTCATCCTCGTCCGTCGCGCCATTGTCGATGGCACCGCTTTTCAGATGCACCTGTGCGCCGCCAAGCTCTTCCTTGTTGATCCTGTGGCCCAGCGCCCGTTCCACGACGGCTGGCCCGGCGACCAGAACCTGCGCGGTTTCCCGTGTCATGACCGTGAAATGGGACGCGACCAGCCGCGCGGCCGGCAGGCCTGCCACGGGACCGACCGCCGCTGAACAGACCGGAATGGTGCCCATGGTGCGGGCCACCGACAAGAAGCGGTGCGGTGTGTAGACGGGTTCCCCCACGGGGCCGCTGTTGCCGCCCTTCTTGCCGCCGGCACCCGTGACCGATCCGCCGCCACCTTCGTGCAGCCGGATCAGCGGCACGCGGTACTGCAGCGCCATTTCCTCGGTATAGATCGACTTCCGCAGGCCCGCCGGGTTGGGGGAACCGCCGGAGACGGTGAAGTCTTCCCCGCCCACGACGCAGGTCTGGCCATTCACCTTGCCGAACCCGAGGATGAAATTGGCCGGTGTCAGGCTTTCGAAATTGCCATCCGCGTCGGTCTCCGCCGCACCGGCGCTCATCCCCATCTCGTGGAAACTGCCCTGGTCGAGCAGCCGGTCGATCCGTTCGCGAAGCGTCAGGCGGCCCTTGCCATGCTGGCGTTTGACCGCCACCGGGCCGCCATGGGCCTTGGCCATTTCCCGCCGCTGGTGGATCGCGTCGATGCGGTCCCCCCAGTCGGACCTGGCGGGTACCGCTTTCGGGTTCCCGCCGCCCGGCCCGCCGGTGACCGGATTTCCTGTCGCGGGCCTGTCGGTCACAGGCCGAGAACCAGTTTCGCCATGATGTTGCGCTGAACCTCCGACGCCCCGGCATAGATCGTCGCGGCGCGGCTGTTCAGATGCTTGGCCATGACACCGACCGAATGGTCGGGGCCGACCGGAATGGCATTGGAGAAGGGTGTGCGCGTATCCGGCTCGAAGGGGTTGGCGTAATAGCTGATGGCTTCCACCGTCAGCGCCGCCGTCGCCTGCATGCATTCGGACCCGCGCAGCTTCATGATCGACGACGCGGCACCGGGGTTCTCGCCCGTGTTCAGCGCGCTCATGGTCTTCTTCTCGAAGAACTCCAGCGCCACCACCTGCGCCTCGATATCAGCCAGCCGGGCGCTGAAGTCGGGATCGTTGATCAGTGCCTCGCCGTTGCCGGCGGATTCCGCCGCCGCGATCCGCTTCAGCTTCTCCAGCATGGCATGCAGGCTGGGGCTGTAGGCAGAGCCACCCCGTTCGAATTCCAGCAGGTACTTGGCAACGGTCCAGCCCTCGTTCTCCGGGCCGATACGGTTGGCGACCGGAACCCGGACGTCATCGAAGAAGACCTGGTTGACCTCGTGATCGCCGGACATGGTCAGGATCGGTTCCACCTTGATGCCCGGCAGGTCCATCGGGAACACGATGAAGGAAATGCCCTGCTGCGGCTTGCCATCCTTCGACGTGCGGACCAGGCAGAACATCATGTTCGCGTGGTGCGCGCCGGTGGTCCAGATCTTGGTGCCGTTGATCACGTAGTCGTCGCCGTCGCGGTCCGCCCGGCACTGCAGGCTGGCCAGGTCGGAACCCGAACCCGGCTCCGAATAGCCCTGGCACCAGACATGGTCTCCCGCGTAGATCTTCGGCAGGTAGGCGTCCTTCTGTTCGGCCGTACCGAATTTCATGATCACCGGGCCAACCATGCGAATGCCCATGGCGAACAGGCGCGGCACGCTGGCACGCTGGCATTCGGAATCGAAGATGTAGCGCTGCATCGGGCTCCAGCCCGGTCCGCCGTGCTCCTCCGGCCAGAACGGTGCGACCCAGCCCTTCTTCGAAAGCGTGCGGTACCAGTCCATGGCCCCGTCGAAGTCGGACACGACACCGGCGGTCAGGCGACCGGCCTCCCGGGCGGACTCGGTCATCGATGAATCAATGAAATCCCGTACCTCGGCACGAAACGCTTCTTCTTCTGCTGTCAATGACAGGGCCATGGTCGTCCTCCCCGACGCTTGCGGCTGCTGCAGCCTGTTTCAACCGATCATGCGCGGCGACAGAAGACGCGAGATCACGGGGCGGGGGTTGCGGTCACGGGGGCAGGCCGGCGGATACGACCCGCGCCGTTCAACGCGCCGGGCAGCCGACCACGGTTGCCCCTGCCGGAACATCGTGGATCACGGTCGCCCCGGCCCCCACGGTCGCGCCGTTCCCCACCGTGGCACCCGGTCGCGCCACGGCCCCGGCACCGAACAGGACCCCGGAGCCCAGCGTGACATTCCCGGCCAGGTGCGCGCCGACGGCGACGTGCGACGCCTCTCCGATCCGGCAGTCATGACTGACCGTCGCGCCGGTATTGACTATGCAATGCGCCGCCAGCACCGCGCCGCTCTGCACCACGCAGCCCGCGAAGACCATGCAGCCGGGCGCGATCCGGGCGCTGGGGGCGACCCAGGCAAACGGGTGGATCAGCGTGCCGAAACGGCGTCCGGCCAGTTCGCCCGCAATCCTGGCCCGGGCTTCATTTCTTCCGACGGCGATG
>CAJYBQ010000493.1 GCA_913064755.1 uncultured Alphaproteobacteria bacterium | reverse complement strand
CTGTTTGAGTTTCTGCACTGCACTTCCATTTCGCCCGGGCATCCTTTTTTGTTCAAGCAGAAGACGGCATACGAGATAAAGGAATGTGACTGGAGTTCAGACGTGTGCTCTTCCGATCTTCGGCGCACCGGCATTGTTTGTCGAAGTCTCTTCTGTCATGTTTTGCCTGCTTGGGGGGCTCGCGCTCCTTTTTGCAGCATACGGGGCGAGGACGATGATGCGGCACTTCAGCCGTATCGAGGTGGATGAGGCGGCCATAAGAATCGCCGGCACCGTTCATCGTTCGGTCACCTGGGATGCGATAAGGGTTGTGCGGATACGATATTTTTCGACCTGGCGGGATCGCTCGGCGGGTTGGATGCAACTGGTCATCAAGGGGGGCGGCACGACGATCCGCGTCGACCAGACGCTGGACGGTTTCACGGCACTTGCCGATACCGTCTGCCGCGGGGCTCTGGCCCACGGGGCACGTCTGGATGGCGTTACTCGGCACAATGCCGAGGCGATCGGGCTGAACCTGCCGACCGAACCGGGAGACGAACAAACATGAGCACGAACGTATTGCGCGTTCGCGATCTCAAGGTCGAGTTCCATGTGCCTGAAGGCGTGGTCAAGGCTGTCGATGGCGTTTCATTCCGTGTGCCGGAAGGCAAGACCGTGGCCCTGGTGGGCGAATCCGGTTCCGGCAAGACCGTCATTTCGCAGGCCATCATGGGAATCCTGCCGAAGGCGGCGCAGATCAACCAGGGCGAGATCCTGCTGTTCGACACGCAGAAGCGCGGCAGCTTCGTCGACATCACCAAGCTGAAGCGCGACGGACAGGAAATGCGCAACATCCGGGGCAACCGGATTTCCATCGTGTTCCAGGAACCGATGACCAGCCTGTCGCCGCTGCACACCCTCGGCGATCAGGTATCCGAGGCACTGCGCGTGCATGGCCGGTCCAACATCAAGCAGGGCCTGGAGATATCCGAGGAGCTGCTGCGCCTCGTCGGCTTCCCGGACCCGAAGAAGGCGTTGCACACCTATCCTTTCGAACTGTCGGGCGGCCTGCGGCAGCGTGCGGTGATCGCCATGGCGCTGGTCTGCCGCCCTGCACTGCTGATCGCGGACGAGCCGACGACGGCACTGGACGTGACCATCCAGGCCCAGATCCTGAAGCTGATGAACGATCTTCAGAAGGAACTGGGCATGGCCATCCTGATGATCACGCATGATCTCGGCGTGGTCGCCAACATGGCTGACGAGATCGTGGTCATGTACCACGGTCGCGTGATGGAACGCGGCACCCTGAACGACCTGTTCGCGGCGCCGAAGCATCCTTATCTGCAGGCATTGCTGCGCGCGGTGCCGAGGTTCGACATGGCGGAGGGCGAACGGCTGGTGCCGATCCGCGAGATCAAGGCACAGCTGGACGGTGCGTTGCTGCAACCGCGCAAGCCCTGGCCGGAAAATGCCCCCGACGCCAACAAGCCTTTGCTGGAAGTGCGCGGCCTGACCAAGAGCTATGGCACCCGCAAGACCGGCATTCTCTCGGGCAAGGAAGGCGCACGTGTCCTGGCCGTCGATGACGTCTCGTTCCACATCAACAAGGGCGAATGCCTGGGGCTGGTGGGTGAATCCGGTTGCGGCAAGACAACGACGTCAAAGGTCATCATGCGGGCGCTCGGCCCCGACAGCGGTGACGTGCTGTTCAACGAGAACGGCACCCAGGTCGATGTGCTGAAACTGCGCGGGTCGAAGCTGTTCGACTACCGCCGCAAGGTCCAGTTCATGTTCCAGGACCCGTTCAGTTCCCTGAACCCCCGCATGACCGTCTTCGATATCATTTCGGAGCCGCTGGTGATCCACAAGGTCGCTTCCCGGGAAGAGCGGGTGGAGCGTGTGAAGGAGCTCATGTCCCTGGTCGGTCTGGATGTCCGGTTCCTGCGGCGCTACCCGCACAGTTTCTCGGGCGGTCAGCGGCAGCGCATCGGCATTGCCCGTGCCCTGGCGCTGCAGCCGGAACTGCTGATCTGCGATGAACCCGTCTCGGCGCTGGACGTGTCGATCCAGGCCCAGGTGCTGAACCTGCTGAAGGACCTGAAGGAGAAGATGGGGCTGACCTACCTGTTCGTGTCGCACAACCTGGCTGTCATCGACTACATGGCCGACCGCATCGCGGTGATGTGCCGGGGTCGACTGGTGGAAACGGCCCCGCGTGCCGAACTGTTCCGCAACCCTGTGCATCCCTATACCCGCGCGCTGCTGAACGCCGTGCCGAAGCCCGATCCTTCCGATCGTCTCGACCTGACGGCACTGATGGAGGGCAAGGCATCGAACCCGGAGGCATGGCCGGCACCCTTCACCGTGGATGGCAGCACGCCGATGGCGCTGATCGATCTCGGCGAGGAACACTATGTCCGCGCGGCAACCTCGGCAGACCCGAAGGAGCTTGCAGCATGATGTTCCGGGCACCAGGCATGGTTTTCGGTGCCGTTGCGGCGCTGGGTATCGCGATGGCTGCCTCGTCGCCGGCCACTGCGCAGACACTGATCGAGACACCTTCGCTGCAGGAAGCCGTCGAGAGCGGCAAGCTGCCGCCGGTGCAGGATCGCATTCCCGCCGAACCGCTGCGGGTCAGCTTTGCCAATGGTGACGGCGCACCCGGTCTGCATGGCGGCGACATCAACATGCTGATCCCCCGCGCGCGCTACCTGCGCCACATGGTGGTCTACAGCTATGCCCGCCTGGTCGGCTATGACGAGCAATACAACCTGCAACCCGACCTGGTGCGCGAACTGGACGTGGACGAAGGCCGCATCTTCACCTTCCACCTGCGGCGCGGGCACAAGTGGTCGGACGGCGCGCCCTTCACCTCGGAAGACTTCCGCTACTGGTGGGAAGACGTGGTCCTGAACAAGGAACTCAATCCCGGCGGCATCCCCGCCTACATGATGGTCGATGGTCAGCCGCCGACCGTGGAGTTCCCCGACGCGCTCACCGTGCGCTATTCCTGGCCGAAGCCCAATCCGTACTTCCTGCCGCGCATCGCCGGTGCCTCGCCGCTGTTCATCTATCGTCCGGCGCATTACCTGCGGAAATTCCACGTCGATTATGCCGATCCGGACGACGTGTCCGAGGCCGTGGAAGCCAGCCGTCCCCCCAGCTGGGCCCTGCTGCCCACCCGCCGCGCCCGCACGTCCCGGTTGTCCCCCGCCCACACGGCCACGCTCCACACCGGCAAACCTCACA
>CAJYBQ010000492.1 GCA_913064755.1 uncultured Alphaproteobacteria bacterium | reverse complement strand
CCCCCCTTCACGACGTCTGCATCGCCGCTCATGACCTCGCGCAGCACGTTGCCCACCATGCTGGCGGCATCGACCATCGTCGGGGCCTCGAACAGGTTGTGGGGATGTCCGGCCTTGGCCGTGCGCTGTTCGAGCAGGGTCGCGACGGCCTGGGTCGTGGCCAGGTTCCCGGCACTTGCCAGGATCATGATGGACTGCCCGGGACGCTGGAACAGGTTCAGTTTCCGAACCGTCGCAACGTGATCGACACCCGCGTTCGTGCGAGTGTCAGCGGTGATGACGAGGCCGTCATCAAGAAACAGACCAAGACCGTAGGTCATCGGCGTGGGCTCCATTGTGTGGACCGGGGATGCTGGAACGATGCACCGGCGCGCAGAGCATGGCATGATCGGCAGGAGACTCAAACGACGACTGCTGATGATCGGGGAGGATGACAGCATGGCAATCAACACGGACTGGCTGGCGCTGGTGGACGAGGCGATCATCGAGCCGGATCGCCCGATCATCGATCCGCACCATCACCTCTGGGACCGCCCGGCGGTCAAGGCCCTGCCCGGCAGCCGCTACCTGCTGGACGAATTGCTGGCCGATACCGGCAGCGGCCACAACATCGTGGCCACCGTGTTCATCGAATGCGGTGTCATGTACCGCGCCGACGGGCCGGAGGCGCTGCGCCCGGTGGGGGAGACCGAGTTCGTCAACGGCGTCGCGGCCATGACCGCGTCCGGAGACTATGGCCCCATCCGCGCCTGTGCCGGGATTGTCAGCCTGGCCGACCTGAACCTGGGCAAGGCGGTGAACGAGGTGCTGGAGGCACACCAGAACGCGGCACCCGCGCGGTTTCGCGGCATCCGTCACGCGGCCGGCTTCGACCCGGACGACAGGGTCCGCAACAGCCACACGAACCCCTTTCCGGGCAGGCTGTCAGACCCGGTGTTTCGTGAGGGCTTCGCCTGCCTCGCCCCGCGTGGCCTGACGTTCGAGGCATGGGCCTATCACCACCAGGTACCGGAAGTCACCGCGCTGGCCCGTGCGTTCCCCGACACCACGATCATCGCCGATCATTTCATCGGCCCGGTCGGCATCGGCCCCTATGCGGGCAAGCGCGAGGACATCTTTGAGGTCTGGAAGGACGACTTCACCGAATTGGCATCCTGCCCCAACGTGGTGGCCAAGCTGGGCGGCATCAACATGAGCATCAACGGCTTTGACTGGCACAAGCGCGACCTTCCACCAACGGCGCAGGAACTGGTTGCCGCCACCGGCGACTGGTACGCACATGCCATCGACTGTTTCGGCCCCGATCGCTGCATGTTCGAAAGCAACTTCCCCGTCGACAAGTTGTCCGTGTCCTACCCGGTACTCTGGAATGCCTTCAAGCTGATTGCCGCTGCCTATTCGGAGCAGGAGCGCCAGGACCTGTTCCACGACACGGCGAAACGGGTCTACCGGCTGGACGTCTGAGATTCTTTCGCCCGGCCTGTCACATCCGGGCAGGCTGGCGCGTCATGCATGTATCAACCACTGAACGAAGCAGGAGATGGATGATGCGCAGCTTTCTCGCACGCCGTGGGCTGAAGGCCTTCAGCCGCCGCTATGACTATGATGTCAGCTACATGGAACACATGCTGGATGTCAGCCCCCGCGCCTTCATGGGCTTTTCGCGGCTGAGCGGGTTGGCGCGGCACCGGGAGGCCGCCCCGCGCGACGCCATCTTCGCGGCCCGGCTGGTGGGAACACGGCATGAGGATTGCGGCCCGTGCCTGCAACTGACCGCCGATATCGCGCGGGATTCCCGCATGGATGGTCAGCAGATCCGGGCGGTCCTGTCCGACGATCGCGCCGCCATGAACGAGGCGACGCTGCTCGGCCATCGCTTCGCCAGGGCACTTGTCGGCCAGACGGACGATCTGACATCCGCGCGTGACGCGGTTCGCGAAGCCCATGGCGAAAAGGCGGTCATCGACCTGACCTTTGCCGTGCAGTTCAGCCGCATGTTTCCCATGGTCAAGGCGGGACTGGGATACGGTCAGGCCTGCCAGAGCGTCCGCGTCGGCGAGACGCAGGTCGATCTGAAACCGCTTCACGCCGTGGCGACCGCCTGATCGCATGTCCGCGCCCTCGCATGACAGCGACCCCTTCCAGCACGCCCGCCCGCGCCTGCTCGGCCTGGCCTATCGCATGCTGGGCAGCCGGGCGGATGCGGAAGACATCCTGCAGGACGCCTGGCTGCGGTACCAGGGTGTCGATCCCGACGGCATCGACAATCCCGACGCCTGGCTGACCACCGTGGTCACCCGGCTCAGCCTGGATCGCCTGAAGAGCGCCAGGGTCCAGCGGGAGGTCTACGTGGGACCATGGCTGCCCGAGCCTGTCGTCGATGCCAATGGCATGTCGCCCGAATCCGCCACGGAACTGGCCGATGACCTGTCCTTCGCCCTGCTGCTGACGCTGGAGCGACTGACACCGGCAGAACGGGCGGCCTTCCTGCTGCATGACGTGTTCGATACGCCGTTCGCCACCGTTGCTGCTGCACTCGAGAGATCGGAGGCCGCCTGTCGCCAGCTTGCCAGTCGCGCCCGCAAGGCCGTGCGACAGGCGCATCCCGGGCAGCAGGCCACGGACGCGGATCACCTGGCCCTGCTGCAGCAATTCGTTGTCGCCATCGGCAGCGGCCGGACAGAAGGCCTGATGCAGCTTCTCGCGACGGACGCCATTGCCTATGCCGATGGTGGTGGTGTGCGCATCTCGGCCCTGAATCCGATCAGGGGTCGAACAAACGTCGCCCGGTTCTACATGGGCCTGGCGCGGAAATTCATCACCCGGGGGACCGAGGCCACGATGCGGACCATTGTCCTGAATGGCCGGCCGGCAGTGCTGCTGTTCCTCGACGGCCAACTCGACCAGGCATTGAACATCGATGTCAGGGACGGGCTGATCAACCGCATCTACAGCGTGCGCAACCCGGAAAAGCTCACGCATCTCGGCATGCAGGAAATCACGCCGACCGACGCCGCGCACTGACACGACACGGGCGGAGGCATGTCGTCTTAAGATGGGGAGTCAGTTGACACGCTTGTGTCTGCGGTCGCTGACGAACCGTTCTCTCGCGTCACGCGCGGCAGCGAATGCGGGTGCCAGACGCGGGGCAAGCTGGACCCGCGCTGGTTCGTTTCACTGACCGACGGCAGCGGAGACCGTGGAGGGCCTGCCTATCCTTGAGGGTTCAGTGTGCATGGCA
>CAJYBQ010000491.1 GCA_913064755.1 uncultured Alphaproteobacteria bacterium | reverse complement strand
CGAGATGGACACCGACATGGTTGCCGCCGGGCCGGCGAACGTGCTGGAGAAGATCGTGGCGAAGATTCCGATTGGCCGCCTGGGCCACGCCGACGAGATCGCCCGCGGCGTGCTGTTCCTGGTCTCCGACGACGCGACCTTCGTGACCGGTTCGACCATGTCCATCAATGGTGGCCAGCACATGTACTGACCGTCATCCGACGATCAGTGCCTGACAGGAATGCGGGGCGGTGCCGGGAACGGTGCCGCCCCGTTCGCGTTGAACGATCCCCGGCGACCTTGCCCGCCCTAGGGTGCGGTATGGGTCGCGGTGATCCCCAACCGGTCGATGATCCGAGCCGGTGGCTGACCCTGCAGTTCCAGCAACTGCTTGATCGACAGGTGTGTGGTGATGCCGGTCTCGACGACCAGGCCACCGCCCCGGGTGATGAAGCCGGCCAGCTGCTGGCCAATGGCGCGGGCGGCGTCGGTGCCCATGCTGGCCCCGGTCTGCTCCGCGATGGCACCAAGCTGCGCGCCGATCATGTCGACGGTCGCACCGGGGCGCTGAGCCACCTGACCTTGCAGCAACAATTCGCGCAGGCCCAGGTCACGCAGGGTCAGGCGGATCGTCCTGACTGCCGATGACAGCGCGGCGGGGCCGCGTCTTGCGGGCGGTGTGCGGCGAATGTACTCGAACAGGACGTCTGTCAGTTCGGTCGTCAGGATCACGTCGACAAGCTGGTCTGCCGCGACACGCACGGTGGCGTTCCCTGTCCCCTCGACCAGGGAAACCTGCATCGCCAGGCCCGTGTCGAGGCTGATCTCCGTGATGCCGTTTGCAGCGAGCATCTGCATGGTGCTGGCGGCCTGCGGCATGCCGGTGACCTTGGCGGCAATCGGCATCCTGATGCCTTCCATCCGGAACGCCAGGTCCACGTCGCCATCGCGCGTCGTGCGCATGTGATCGATGGCGGCGAGAGCGATACTCACGGCAGACTGATCATCGGAGGTGACGTGCATCCCCTTCATCGTGAAGGTGCCGAAATCGAGATCGGGTAGCAGTTCGCCGATCGGTCGGGCATCGGCCCAGGCGGCGGCCTGCTTCAGGCCGTCAACCGTCACGGGCCTGCCGAAAATCTCCCGCGCCCACTCCGGCAGGTGGGTAAGGTCCCCGACAGTGCCGCTGTATTCGTCTATCCGGATCCGTGTCCCGTCCGGTTCCATCGCCTGGTAGCCGGTGAGGCTGAACGTTCCACCCTTCAGCCCGCGGACATCACGCACGACCACCTCGTCGATCGTCAGTGGGGACTTGCCATTGATGGTCAGGCTCAGCGCCTTCGCGGTGGCCATGCCGACACCGGTATCAAGGTCCCGGGTGCGTTCGAATGCCGTCAGGAACCGTTCGGCCAGGTCGGCGAATTGCGCGGACCTTTCCCTTGTGTCACCCAAGACGTCATCGAAGGCCCACCAGTATTCCAGCGCCCTCGGGTCATAGCGCATGTCCGACAGCTCGTAGCTTGCGATGGAAAGCGCGGCCGGACCTGTCAGCATTTCCGGCTGCGGCGCCTTCGAGCCCCCGGTTCCCGATATCCTGAAGTTGCTCAAGAGCAATTTGCCGAGGGTCCCTGCTTGGTTCCCGGTCGGGCGCGTCCAATCGGATATCGCAAGGCGTTCGAGGGCGATCCGGGCCGGTGCCTGTGCCTTTTCCTCTCCCGGCGCCGCATCGGGCAGACGCGCGTAGAGCAGCCCCTCGATCGTCATCGTTGCGATGCGGTCGATGCTCGCACCGGACAGGGAGAGGGTGGAGATGCTGCCGTCGAGGGAGGGGCCGCCCGTCATTTCGCTGGTGGCCTGGACGGCCAGGTCCGTCTGGTGCATGGCATCGAAGGACATGTCGGTCACGGCGCCGGTCGCCATGTCGACTTCCAACCGGGTGATGCCATCGATACGACCGGCCAGTCCGCTGCCCGCCTGCAGGCGGCCGGCCTGGGTCATGACGGTGAAGCCGGACCATGAACCCCGGCTGATCAGCGGTGCCGGGCCAGCCCGGGCCGTGCCCGTTTCGAGAATCCTTTCCAGCGCAGCCAGGTCATAGCCATCGACCACGATGCCCGCGATGTCGATGACGAGCGGCAGCGCCGCGCCATGCGGGTTGGGCAGATCCAGCGGCAATTGCAGCCGGGCCAGTTCCAGCCGGTCATTCCAGTAGTCCAGCGACAGGCCCGCGTGGGCGCCCTGCGACGGGTCGGGCAGGGCGGCGATGTGCGCGTCCAGCGCCTTGCCGACCTTGTATTCGGCATAGGCCGGCAGTCCGAACCGCGCGACCAGGGCACCGGTGGCGGCAAGAATGAAGATGCCTGCAATGACGACGTTGCGGTTCATGTTCCGGTTCCCGGGCGGGTGTGCGCGGCAGGGTCATGCGATCATGACGTGCGGGCGCAGCTGTATCCGCGATCTATAGTGCATTCGCCTGCGTGGTGGAACAGCGTCTCCGGTGCCGCCGCCGCACAGGGGGCGAAGCGGCAACGAAAAAGGGGCGCCCACCGTTTCCGATGGACGCCCCGATCTCAGTGCCTTGCGGCGTCAACCCGCGGGAGCCGTGGTTCCCGCCGGGTCAGGTCTGCGAGAGCTTACTGCCCGCTGACCACCACTTCGGCACGGCGGTTCTTGGCATTCTTGACGCCATCGCCGGTCTTCACGGCAGGCGAGCTTTCACCCACACCGCGTGCGGTGATCGCCGATGCGGAAACACCGTTGGAGACCAGGAATTCGACCACCTGGCGGGCACGCTGGTTCGACAGGGCCAGATTGTACTGGTCGGAACCCTTCGTATCCGTGTGAGCGGTGACGGAGATCTTGCCAGCCTTGCGCTTGCCGAACAGGCCGATCACGGTCTGCAGACGGCCCTTGGACAGGTTCGTCAGGTTGGCCTGGTCGAAGCGGAAGTAGATGGTCTGCGAAGCATCGGCCATCTTCGCCGCGGGCTTCGGTGCCGGCTTCGGCGCCGGTGCGGGCTTCATCTTCGCCATGGCGGTCTCGAAACCGTCGCGGCAACGGAAGATGTGCATCAGCTGCCAGCCTTCTTCCTGCTCTTCCAGCCAGCAGTCAAAACGCGTCTGGGCATCGGCCAGGTCGGCCGGCTGGGACTCCGCATAGCCTTCCGCATACTTCTGCATCAGGCGAACACGGGCCTCGCTCAGTTCGGAGATCTTGCCAGCGTCCAGGTTACGTGACGCAACGGCATCCGGCAGCACCTCGAAGCCAG
>CAJYBQ010000490.1 GCA_913064755.1 uncultured Alphaproteobacteria bacterium | reverse complement strand
CGCCCCGTGCAGCATAAGTGCGGCGCTCCACGTCTGACGCCACACACGAGGGCCGCAGCGGCCCGGAACGGCTGTTCCTTGTGTGCGCACCCACGCGCAGACCCGCCGAGAGCAAGCTCGCCAGACAGTCCGGCCTGAACCGGCAGGAACCATCGGATCGCCGCAAAGCCTTCGCGATCCTCAATTTCCGCATCGTCGTTTTCCGCGGGCGACCAGCGTCCGCCGATAATCCCCTGCAGGTTCTCACCGAAGTACCAGCCCGCACCACCCTCGACGGAGAAGGTATCTCGATTCGGGAGGAAAGCGCGCTCAACCCCTGCGTCGTCGCGCCGGGCGTACTTGAAATCCACGAACCAATCGACGGGACCAGAACCGAGATCGGGAAAGAAGATCCGCAGCTCCGCGCGCCCTTGATAGGCGTTCGCTTCGTAATCGTCGTCGCCCTCGAAGCGTTTATAGTCGGCGCCTAACGTGAATGCGCCGAGCTCGGGATCGCGCACGAAGACATCAAGACCCGCACCAAAGGTCCCGGTCTCCGAATCCGGACTCCCCGCGGAATCGTCTCGACTTTCGGACGCGAAGGCCCCCGCGAGCTTCGCGCGCGCGCCCGTCGAGTGGGTCAAAGGAAAAGTCGCCACGGCATCAAACACGCTGGCATGCGTATCGAAGGCATCAAACTCGAGGGTCGAAGTCAGACCCGGTGAAGCGTTCGTTGCGGCCGTCTCATCCACGAAGCGCCCCTCGTAGGCGGCGCCGATGCGAAAATTGGGCTGGGCGACGGCGGCTCGACGAAGCGCGCCTGTGTCCTCATCGTGGCCCGGGCCCCTGGGTCGAAGATCCTCATGGCCGCGATCGGCGGCGGCGGTGCCGAGGAGTAGCCAGCGACCGGGCTGCCACCCTGGGCGGCGGTATCGGCCAGCGCCACATCTTCGACATGCAGGTGGCCGTCGCGGTACTGGAGCTGGTCGGTCATTGATTCTGCTTTCCCTGCTTCGCATCCTTTTCCGCCTGCTGGCGGAGGCTTTCCGTCGGCGTCAGCGGCTCCCCCTTCTTGCCGCAGGCGCTGATCCCGACAGCGGTCAGCAGCAGGGCCAGCACGATGACACGGATCATTTCAGCACCTCCCGCCAGCGGGCGATCTGCGCGCGCACCTGTTCCGGCGCGGTACCGCCGTAGGACCTGCGCGCATGCACCGCGCTCTCCGCGTCCAGCACCTTGTAGACCGCCTCGGTGATCCTCGGCTCGATCCCCTGCAACAGGTCCAGCGGCAGGTCGGCCAGGTCACAGCCCCGGTCCTCCGCCGCCTTCACCGCGGCGCCGGCGCGGTGATGGGCATCGCGGAGCGGCAGGGCAGGGGCCGCAACCAGCCCGGCAGCGAGTTCGGGCGCGGTGGGGACGCCCGACGTGGCCGCCGCCTGCAGCGCATCCGGGTTCGGCGTCATGTCCGCGATCATCCCGGCCATGACCGTGACGCAGAGTTCGATGGTGTCAGCCGCGTCGAACAGGGTTTCCTTGTCTTCCTGCATGTCCTTGCCATAGGCCATCGGCAGGCCCTTCATGACCATGGTCAGTGCCACGTAGGCACCGCTGACCCGGCCGATCTTGCCCTTGATCAGTTCCGCCGCATCCGGATTGCGCTTCTGCGGCATGATCGACGACCCGGTGGAGAAGGCATCCGACAGGGTAACGAAACGGAACTGCGCCGATGACCAGATCACCAGCTCTTCCGCCAGTCGCGACAGGTGCATAGCGGCCACGTTGGCGGTGTGCAGGAAATCCAGCGCGAAATCGCGGTCGGACACGGCGTCCAGGCTGTTCGCGGTCGGGCGGTCGAAACCCAGCGCCGCCGCCGTCATGTCCCGGTTGATCGGGAATGACGTGCCGGCAAGCGCGGCCGAACCCAGCGGCGATTCATTCAGGCGGCGCCGGCTTTCGGCCAGGCGATCACGGTCGCGCCCGAACATCTCCACGTAGGCCATCATGTGGTGGCCGAACGTCACCGGCTGCGCCACCTGCATGTGGGTGAAACCCGGCATCACCGATGCCGCGTGGGTTTCCGCCTGGTCCAGCAGCGCGACGATCAGGTCGCGAAACACCAGGTCCAGCCGGTCGATGGTGTCACGCACCCAGAGCTTGAAGTCCGTCGCCACCTGGTCATTGCGGCTGCGCCCGGTATGCAGGCGACCGGCGGTCGGGCCGATCAGTTCCCGCAAGCGGTTCTCGACATTCATGTGAATGTCTTCCAGCGCGGCGGAGAACTGGAACGCGCCATCGTCGATCTCACGCAGAATTGCGTCCAGACCCTCATTGATCGCGGCCGCGTCGGCACTTGTCAGGATATCCTGCGCTGCCAACATATCGGCATGCGCCTTCGATCCCCGGATGTCCTGGGCATGGAAGCGCTTGTCGAAATCGATGGAGGCGTTGATCTTCTCCATCACCTTCGCGGGGCCGCCGGCGAAACGGCCGCCCCACATCTCATTGCTGGTAGGTTTGTCTGACATGTTGCTTCTACGACCTGGAATGTTGCCCCGCATCGGGCTGTGCGCCCTGTTCATGGCGATCCTTAGTCCGGTAGCTGCCGAAGCGGAACCCCCGCTGGCGCAATATGCGGTCGGCCAGGTACAGAATCTTGCCGTCCACGAGCAGCCGAAACCTGTGCCGGAAGCCCGTTTCAGGGATGGTGAAGGCAAGGAGATGGACCTGGGAGCATTCAGGGGCAAGGTCGTCCTGGTCAACCTCTGGGCCACCTGGTGCGCGCCCTGTCGCCACGAGATGCCGTCGATCAGCCGCCTGCACGCGGCGCGCGGGGGTCCGGATTTCACGGTTGCCGCGATCTCCGTCGACCGTGGCGGTGTCGAAAAATCCCGTGCGTTCCTGGAAGAGGTCGCCGCCGACAACCTGCCGCTGTACATCGACAAGTCCACCCGGATCGGCAAGACGCTCGGTGCCTATGGCCTGCCCATCACCATCCTGCTCAACCGCGAGGGCGAGGAAGTCGCCCGCCTGGTCGGACCGGCGGAATGGGACAGCCCGGAAGCCCTGGCGCTGGTGGATGCCCTGATCGGGGACGACTGACCTTCGCCCCTTGCGGTTTCCCTGGCGCGGGCCGGTGACGTCGCCAGGCCATGGAACGGCTAGTCTTCCGTCGGCTCGCAGATCACGGCATAGGGCACGTCCAGCCGCTGGCCGTTGTAGAACAGCGCCCCGGTTTCGCTGTTCACCGTCACCTGTCCGCCATCGATTCCGGCGT
>CAJYBQ010000489.1 GCA_913064755.1 uncultured Alphaproteobacteria bacterium | reverse complement strand
TCACGGGTTCCGCCATCCACGGCCGCCCCGTTGCCGTCGAAACGAACCTGCAACAGCGGGAAGAAGCGCAGGCGTCCGGCCTGGTCGAGGCTGGGGTAGGCGCGACCGGGTTCCGGGGCACACAGCCGTGCGGAAACGGCGCCACCGCGCCCGTTAAGGCAGGCGCTGATCTGCTTGTCAATGGTCTCGAGGTCGTCCCCCGCCTGGTTGACGCTGACATTCAGCGGCCGCACGCCGGAAACCGCGTCACCCCGCCAGTCCCGCAGCCGGGACAGGGTTCGTGTCCAGAAGTTGCTGGATTGCTTGTTCATGAAATTCACCCTTCAATCCAGTGGCTTGACACCTGGTGTCAAGCCGACGCTACAGGTCTTGCCGCAGTCCTCGCCAGACCGCAGGCAGGCTCGGCGCCAGATCCTCTGCGATCATCCCGGGTCCCGCAACCGTTGCGGCTGCGCCATGCAGCCACACCGCCATGCATGCCGCCTCGAACGCCGGAACCTGCTGCGCCAGCAGCCCGACGGCGATACCTGCCAGCACGTCACCGGACCCCGCTGTGGCAAGGTCGGGCGGCGCATTGCCGTTGATCGCGGCCCGGCCGTCCGGGGCGGCGATGACGCTGTCCGGCCCCTTGGAGATGATCACGGCGCCGCTGCGTCGCGCGGCCTCCCGCGCGTCGTGCAGCTTGTCGTTCGTGACCTTGAACAGACGCGCGAACTCACCGCTGTGCGGGGTCATGATGCAGGGACCGGTGATGCGGCGAAACAGGGCTTTCGGATCATCCGCGAAGACGGTGATCGCATCTGCATCCAGCACCGCCGCACGATCGGCCTCCAGCGCCGCGATCGCGAAGTCACGGGTGCGCTGGCCGATGCCGTTGCCCGGCCCGATCAGCACCGCATTGTGGCGGGGGTCATCCAGCAACCGCGCCCAGTCCTGCGGCGTGTCCGCCGGTTTCAGCATCACGGCCGTCAGATGGTTGGCATAGACCATCGCGGCACTGCGCGGTGGCACGGCGGACACCAGCCCGGCCCCTGCCCTGAGCGCGGAAATCGCCGACATGCGCGCGGCACCGCTGCTCATCATGCCGCCCCCGACCACCAGGGCATGACCGCGCCCGAACTTGTGGCCCTCGACGTCCGGGACAGGCAACAGGTTGCGCCAGAGACCGGGGTCGTTGACCCAGGTACGCGGGCCGATCGTTTCAACCGCGGTATCGGGAATGCCGATGTCGATCACCCGGACCTCGCCGGCCAGCCTGCGGCCCGGCATCAGAAGGTGCCCCGGCTTCCGCAGGTGGAACGTCAAGGTCAGGTCGGCGCGGAATGCCACCGCCTCCGCATCCCCTTCGATCCGGCCGCTGTCCCCTGAGATACCGCTTGGCACATCGATCGCGACCGTCGGCAAGGGCCGTGCGGCACGGGCCAGTTCCGCGGCAACGCCATCCAGGGCGCGCGTCAGTCCAGCGCCGAACAGGGCGTCGATCACCAGTTCGGCGTCGCCCAGGCAATCCGCGGTCGCCACCTCCACCGCGCCCGACCACCGCTGCGCCATGACGGCGGCATCACCCCGCAACTGGTCCGGCGTGACCAGCGAAACCAGCCGCACCGGCCAGCCCGCCTCCGCCAGGTACCGGGCAACGACATAGCCATCACCGCCATTGTTGCCGGGTCCGCAGAGCACGACGGCCCGACGCGGCGACCAGCGATCCATGATCGCCTGCGCCACCCCGGCACCGGCGGCTTCCATGAGTGTCGTGCCGGAGATGCCGTGCTGGATGGCATGGGCATCGGCGGCATACATCTCCTGCACCGACAGCAGGGGATCAGGTGCCACCGGGTATCGACGTGTGCCGGGCGCAATCGCGGTCAAGTTCAGACCTCCGGGCGGTGATGCCGGTGCAGCGGGTTGGCATCTTCATAGGCCTGGGCGGCACGCAGGACGGTGGCATCGTCAAACATCCGACCGACGATCTGCAGGCCGATCGGCAGCCCGCCACTGGTGAAGCCGCAGGGGATCGAACAGGCAGGCTGCTGCGTCAGGTTGAAGGGATAGGAGAACGGTGTCCACGCGACCCAGCTGTTGGGCGCATCCTCGGCCCAGCCTTCCGGCACCAGCCGGTCGACACCAAAGGCGGGAACGGACAGGCTCGGCGTCAGCAGCAGGTCATGGTCGGCCATGAACACCTTCATCGCGGAGCCGAAGGCGGCGCGGTCACGCTGCGCATCCATGTAGGTGCCAAGCTCGATGCCGCGTGCGTCGTCGAGCACCTTGGCGAGGCCGGGGTCCAGTTTCGCATGCTCTTCCGCGCTCAGGCCACGCAGGGCACCGTGGGCACCCGACTGCCAGCGCGTGTTGAACATGGCAACCGGGTCCTGCGTGAAGGGATCACGTTCCTCCACGATCGCGCCGAGTTCAGCGAACATGGCTGCCGCGGCCGCAACCGCCGCCGCCACTTCGCCGTCGACCTGCGCGTGGCCAAGGGCGGGACTGAAGGCAACCCGAAGCCCCTTCACGCCGCCGGACAGCCCGGCCGGGCTGATCTTGCCGCTCGGCTGGCTGAACCAGTCCAGCGAATCCTCGCCCGTCATCGCGTTCAGCATCAGCACCGAATCCGCGACCGTGCGGGTCAGCGGCCCCGCGTGTGACAGGGTGCCCATCGGGCTTGGCGGGAAGTAAGGCACCCGGCCAAAGGACGGCTTGTGGCCGAAGACACCGGCAAACGCCGCCGGAATGCGGATCGAGCCGCCGCCGTCGGAACCGAGGTGCAGCACTCCCATCTCGGCCGCTGCCGCCGCCGACGCCCCGCCGGACGATCCGCCGGGCGTGGTGTCGGTATTCCAGGGATTGCGCGTCGTGCCGGTGACGGGGCTGTCGGTGATCCCCTTCCAGCCGAATTCCGGGGTCGTGGTCTTGCCCAGGATCACGGCACCCGCGGCGCGCAGTCGGCCGACGGCAGGCGCATCGGCAGGGTCGGGCGTGTCCGGGGTGGTGAGGGAGCCCTTGCGGTTGCTCATCCCCCGGACCGCGAACAGGTCCTTGATGCTGGTCGGTGCCCCGTCGATTGGCGACAGGGGCGTACCTTTCTGCCAGCGCGCGGTGGCGTCCTGCGCCGCGGCCATCGCCCCGTCGCGGTCGAGCACGCGGAAGGCGTTCAGCTTGCCGTCAACCGCTTCGATGCGATCGAACACCGCTTCCGTCACCTCGACCGGGGTGAAGTCACCCTTTTCGTAGCCCACGGCCAGTTCGGCGGCTGA
>CAJYBQ010000488.1 GCA_913064755.1 uncultured Alphaproteobacteria bacterium | reverse complement strand
CGTCCCGCATGCCGACCCTGCTGGTCAATGGTGCGGGCGGTTTCGCCGTCGGCATGGCCACCAACATTCCGCCCCACAACCTCGGCGAGGTCATCGACGCCTGCCTGGCATTTGCTGAGAACCCGGCCCTGACGGCCGAGGACCTGATGGAATTCGTCCAGGCCCCCGATTTTCCGACAGGCGGGCAGATCCTGGGTCGCGCCGGCAGCCGCGCCGCGCTGACCGAGGGGCGTGGCTCCGTCATCATGCGCGGGCGCAGCTCCATCGAGGAGATCCGCAAGGACCGCGAAGCCATCATCGTCACCGAGATTCCCTACCAGGTGAACAAGGCCGCGATGATCCAGAAGATCTCCGAGGCCGTTAAGGCGAAACGGGTCGAGGGCATTTCGGAACTGCGCGATGAATCCGACCGCGACGGTGTGCGCGTGGTGATCGAACTGCGCAGGGATGCGATCCCCGAGGTCGTGCTGAACCAGCTCTATCGCTTCACGCCGTTGCAGACGAGTTTCCCGGTGAACAGCCTGGCGCTGCTGGCGGGACGGCCGGAGGTGATGAACCTTCGCGACATGATCGAGGCATTCGTCCGCTTCCGCGAAGTGGTCATTGCCCGGCGCACCCGGCATCTGCTGGGGAAGGCGCGGGACCGTGCCCACGTGCTGGTGGGGCTGGCGATCGCCGTTGCCAATATCGACGAGATGATCCGCATCATTCGCGCCGCGCCCGATCCCGCGGCGGCCCGTACCGAACTGATGGAGCGTGACTGGCCGGCGGCGGATGTCCGTGGCCTGGTCGAACTGATCGATGACCCGACCCACAAGGTGGTCGACGGGCGTTATCGCCTGTCGGATACACAGGCGCGCGCCATCCTGGACCTGCGCCTGAACCGCCTGACCGCCCTCGGCAATGACGAGATCGGGGACGAACTGAAGGGCCTGGGCGAGAAGATCGCCGATTACCTGGATGTCCTGTCCAGCCGTGCACGGCTGATGGATATCCTGCGCGAGGAACTGGCCGACGTGCGCGAACGCTTCGCCACGCCGCGACGCACCGAGATCCTGGAATTCGAATTCGAGCATGACGAGGAAGACCTGATCCAGCGCGAGGACATGGTCGTCACCGTCAGCCACAAGGGCTACATCAAGCGCGTGCCGCTCTCCACCTACCGGGTGCAGCGACGCGGCGGCAAGGGCCGTTCCGGCATGGCCACGCGCGACGAGGATTTCGTCACCAAGGTGCATGTGGTCAATACCCACATGCCGGTGCTGTTCTTCTCCTCCGCCGGCCGGGTCTACAAGATGAAGACCTATCGCATTCCGCTGGCCCAGCCGAACGGGCGAGGCCGCCCGATGCAGAACCTGCTGCCGCTGGAGCCGGGGGAGGTGATCCAGACCCTGCTGCCGCTGCCCGAGGACGAGGCCGACTGGGAGAACCACCAGGTCATGTTCGCGACCCGCAGCGGCAACGTGCGGCGCAACCTGCTGTCGGACTTCTCCAACGTGAAATCCAACGGCAAGATCGCGATGAAGCTGGACGAGGGCGATGCCCTGGTGAATGTCCGGCTGTGCGGCGAGGACGACGATATCCTGCTGGCCGTCGGCGGCGGCAAGTGCATCCGGTTCCGCGCCAGCGACGTTCGGGTCTTCAAGGGGCGTGATTCAACCGGTGTCCGGGGCATCCGCCTGGGCAAGGGCGAGGGCGTGATTTCGATGAGCGTGCTGCGCCACGTCGACGGCAGCCCGGCGGAACTGCGTGCCTACCTGCGCCACCAGAGCATGATCCGTCGCGGTGAACAGGCCGACGTGGAAAACGCCGCGCCGGAAGTGACGGACGACGAGAACGGCACGGATGACGAGGTCAACCTGACGCCGGAGCGGATTGCCGAACTCGGTGCGGCGGAGCAGTTGCTGATCTCGATTACCGAGAATGGCTTCGGCAAGCGGACGTCTGCCTATGAATACCGGGTCACGGGTCGTGGCGGCCAGGGCATCGTCAGCAGCGGGACCAGTGAACGCAACGGCATGGTCGTGGCATCCGGGCCGGTGGAAGACACCGACCACATGATGCTGATGACGAATGGTGGCAAGCTGATCCGCATTCGGGTTGACGAGGTTCGTCTCGCCGGGCGCAATACGCAGGGTGTGCGCCTGTTCGATGTCGGCAAGAACGAAGGCGTGGTCTCGGTGACGCGCCTGTCCGAAGCCGAGAACGAAGGCGAGGACGACGATCACGAAGAAGGCGGCGATGCAGCGGAGCAGGCGGACGCCTGATCGCCGTCGCCAACCTCTGAAGGGGAGAGCAGAGTTGAGCGAACATGGTATTGTCGGACTGTATCCCGGCACCTTCGACCCCATCCATCTGGGGCACTTCGACATCATCCGGCGCGCGGCGCGGCTGGTGGACCGGCTGATCATTGGTGTCGCCATCAATGCCGGCAAGGGGCCGCTGTTCTCGCTCGAGGAACGGGTGCAGATGGTGGAGCACGAAGTGCGGGAGTTCGACGGACAGGTGGAAGTCCGCCCGTTCGAAGGACTGCTGATGCATTTCGCCGAGGAACTGGGGGCCCGCGCCATCGTTCGCGGCCTGCGTGCGGTGTCTGATTTCGAGTACGAGGTGCAGATGGTCGGCATGAACCTGCGGCTGAATTCCAACGTGGAGACGGTCTTCCTGATGGCCTCCGACAGCCACCAGTTCATCGCCTCGAAGCTGGTCAAGGAAATCGCCATGCTGGACGGCAATGCGAAGCCGTTCGTTTCCGCGCATGTCGCGGAATTGCTGGAGGCCAAGGTGGCCGCCCGGAAGAAGTGAAGGTCGACCTCTTCGATTTTGACCTGCCCCCGGAACGGATCGCGCTGCGACCGGCGGAACCCCGCACGGCCGCCCGTTTGCTGGAGGTACGGCCGGACGGCCTGAACCACGCCACCATCGCCGACCTGCCCGGGCTGCTGCAGCCCGGCGATCATCTGGTTGTCAACGACACCCGGGTGATCCGTGCACGGCTGCGTGGACAGCGCGGTGCGGCCAGGGTCGAGATCATGCTGCACATGAACCTTGGCCCCGACCGCTGGGCGGCCTTCGCACGGCCGGCGAAACGCCTGAAGCCCGGAGACACGGTGCTGTTCGGCGACGATCTGACCGCGGAGGTGATCGAGAAGCGGGATGCGGGGGAGGTCGTGCTGGGCTTCAGCCTGCGTGACGCCGAGCTGATGGCCGCCTTCGACCGCATCGGGGAACTGCCGCTGCCGCCCTATGGCGCGT
>CAJYBQ010000487.1 GCA_913064755.1 uncultured Alphaproteobacteria bacterium | reverse complement strand
GGTGTTCTCGGACTTCCATCACTGGGCCGGGACCGGAGAGCTGCCACCTGCGCAGCGGGCGCTTTCCGGACGGTGGCACGCGGTCCAGATCGACGACCCCGTCCATGAACATCCGCCGCCGACGGGCGCCTATCCCGCGCGGTCCATGGTGCCCGGGGCGGCGGACGAGGACCTCTACGTGACACGGGACAGCCGGCAGGCGACCGAGGCGATCACGGGGCGGCTGAACCGGGAACTGGAAGCCCGGGGCTGGCGGATCGCGGGGGGAACGGCCATTCGCAGGGAAGGGTGGTCGGATGTCACCTGACGAGATCCTGGCGGACCTGAGGGACATTCATCTGCCCGCCGCCGAAACGGATGCCATTGCCGCCTCCGGTTTCAATTTCTGGCCGTTGCTCGTCGTCGCGGCGCTGCTGTCGCTGATCGCGCTGCTGCGGTACCGGCAGCGCGGCAGCGAAAGACGCGCCCTGCAGCGGGCGGTCAAGGCCTTCGCGACCGCGCCGTCGCAAGGCGGCATGACGGAACTGCTGTCCCTGCGCCACCGGGCCGCCGAGAACGGCGTCACCCCGCCCCCCCTTCCGGCGGCGTGTTTCAGCCCGGAAGGCGCAAACGACAACGCGGTGCTGGCGGGGGCCGCGCAGGAACTGGGCGAGGCCATTGCACGATGATCGAGCTGCTGCGTCCCTGGGCCCTGCTGGCCCTGCCCTTGCCGCTTCTCGCGTGGTGGTTCCTGCCGGTAGCCGCACCGGCAGCCCGGCTGAGGGCAACGGAATCGGTGCTGATGCTGCTGCGCGCGATGCAGGGCAGCGGAAGCCGCCGGATCCGTGCCGCCCTGCCCCTCGTCTTGCTGGCGACGGGCTGGGTCGCGCTGGTCGTCACACTATCGGGACCGCTGACGTGCCTCGGCAACCTGGTCCGCCCCAGCGGACATGACGTGGTCATCGCCGTCGACCTTTCCGCCAGCATGGGCCGCCACGACGACAGCGGGAAGACGACGGCGTTCGACAGCTACAGGAAAGCCGTGGACGCCTACCTGGAAAGCCTGCCGCCCGGCGACCGCGTGGCCTTGATCGCCTTCGGTGAACAGGCCTACCTGATCGCGCCGCTGACCCACGATGCCTCGGCACTTTCCGGCTACCTGGATGAACTCACGGTGGGGATGCCGGGCCGGAAGACCTCCGTCGGCGTCGCCATCGGCCTGGCGCTGAAGGTCTTCGAGCCGGTTGCCGACGGGCGCCGGACGCTGCTGGTGCTGTCGGACGGGGAGGACAACGCAGGCGACCTGCCGGCGGCCGATGCCGCGCTGCTGGCGCGCGAACGCGGCGTGATCGTGCACTCCGTCGGCATCGCGAACGCCGAGAGCGGCGGCGGTTCCGGCGTGCTCAGGCAGGTGGCGGAGATCACCGGAGGCACCTTCTCGACACTGAACGCGGATACCCCGCTGCTGCCGGGGTCCGATGCCGTCGATGCGGATGCGGAACGGGAATCCACCCTGCCGCTGAAGCATCTCTGGTCCTCCGAACTGGTCCTGCTGGCAGCCCTGATGCTGGCAGGTCTGGCACTGGTCAGGGCACGGCGCCAATGACCCTTCTGCAGCCCCTGTTCCTGGTAGTCTGCCTGGGTGCGATCCTGCCGCTCTCCGTCTTCCGGGGTGTCGCCATGGTCCCGTCCGGCCTGCCGGCGGGCTGGTCGCGGCTGATCGCGCCGGAGGCGCGGGCGATAGCCTCCCGGCACGTGCTGCCCTCACGTCATGCGGCCGCCGCCGTGCCCGGCCCGGCCCCCCGCGCTGTCTCCCGCGCTGTGGGTGATTTTGTGGAGAGTTGCCACAGCCGCCATTGCTGCCAGCGCGGCTGTCACGGCTCGTTCTTCCGGGTGAGCATAGCGCCCGGTCATGGCAATCTGGCTGTGTCCAAGCAAGTGCTGTGCGGCCCTCAGATCGCCGGTTGCGCGCACAAAGGCGGTGGCCGCATGGTGGCGCCAGTCATGGACCGCGCGCGCGTTGGTGATGCCCGCCCGGGTATAAGCCCGCTTCATGGCCGTTTGGAATGTGGCCGGCGGTATCGCCACCAATCCCCCCTCCCGATTTTCCCGAAACCATACCGTGTCCAGCCCGGCCGCTTTGGCCCGCTTGGCGCGCTCTGCCATCATCTGCCGGTCGCTCTCGATCAGCCGGATGACATGATCGCCGCCGTCCTTGCGGTCGCGAAGCCAGATCCGCCCGGATTCCGCGTTGAAGGCTGACAGCGGACACCACCCCTCCGACATGCGCGCGCCATACCGTGCGAAGAATGCCAGGATCAGCCGGTGGTGCTCAAGAAGCTGCGCGACCACGGCTGCTTGCTCGTCCGGCGTGAACTCCCGCACCCGGTTTTTGCGCTCTTTCAGCCTGACCGATCGCCAGTCTATTTCCTGCACCAGAGCGCCGCGCACCCGCCGGGCGTATCCGTGGACCGGCCGCATCACGTCTATGATTTCCCGGTTGATGGTGGCGTTTGTCGGCGGGCGCTTATTGTGAGTCTCTTCGGCCCGGCGCGCGGCGATGGCTGCGGCAATGTCAGCCGTCGAGAGGTCGGCCATGTCTTTGGAGAAGTCGAGAACGCGGCGGCATACACGAAGCTGGAAGGCCAGGGTGCGCCAGCTCTTGAGGTGCTGCGCGTGATCGGTCCACCACGCGGTTGCGGCCTCGTCTATGGTGAGCCTTGTCTGAGCGCCTGTTCCCAGACGGGCAGCGCGCCGGGCTTCGCGCTCGATGTCTTCCGCCTCACGCTTCGACGTGCAGCCGGTCGAGCGGCGGTATCGGATGCCCTGGTGCCAGAACTCGTACCAGTAGACCCGACCTCGCTTGTAGACCCCCACTGTTTGCGCCCTCGCTCGAATGCTTCCACGTCGCTTGGGTCGTACCGGATGGACCGGCTCCCCAAAACGATGCGGGGCAGCTCACCACCAGCGCTGATCGCGCGCAAGGTCTTTCGATCCACCAGCAGGCGGTCGCAGACCTGTTGTATGGTGAGCAGAGACGCCATTGGTTATTCTTTCCCCTGCGTCTGAGAGCGGAGCCACTCGGCAACATGTCCGTCATAGGCACGGTACTCGTCGGCCTCCGATCCAAGCGCCAGAGACATGAGGTGTTCCCGCTCGTCAGCCCGGATTTCGGCCTCTGTCTTGCGGGGGAGGGTGAGGGCGGTGGAGAGGCGAGCGGCTTCAACCAAAGCGTCAACGGCGCTAAAAATTCTGTCGCGGCAGCTCGCAAGCACACT